>CBDUPT010000318.1:0-3355 GCA_965369165.1 uncultured Flavobacteriales bacterium
TAGTATTACTGGAACTGATACTTCATGGGTTAGTTTAGAATTTAAAAATAATGGATCAAGTGTTGGAAATTATGGAGCCCAAATTACTCCAGCATCTTCTTATACATTATTTAATCAACCTATTAGTTTAAGCATGGCTCCTGATACTGTCTTAGTAGGTGCTTTCTCAGGTGAGAATCCAGGTAGTAAACTTTTTATTGATCAAATATCTTTCGTTTTTCCAGTTGGAGTAAGTGAAAATTTAGTTGTAAATAAATTAGTTTCTTACCCTAACCCTGCTACAGATGAAATCAAAATTAAATTTGACATCAAAAACAACAGTAATGTTAGTATTAGATTAATTGATATTACTGGAAAAGAATTAACTAATCATTCATTAGGTCAATTAAGCTCTGGAACTTATAGAGAATCATTTAACACTTCAAGTTTTGCTTCAGGTGTTTACTTTATTGAATTCTCTTTAGACGGAGAAAAAATAATTGAACGTTTTATGATTAAATAAAAAAATTGATTTTTTTATTTAAGACCTGAGTATTTTACTCAGGTCTTTTTTTATATTTGATTAATAAACTATTCCTCCATGAAAAAACTCTTTCCCTTTTTAGTTATTTTATTTATTTTAACTTACAATTTACAAGCTCAAACAAATACATTTACAGCAACTATTACTCCTGATTCTGCTACAATTTGTTTAGGTGACCCTGTGCAATTAGATGTAACTTTAAGTGTGAACCCCTGTACAGATTCACTTATTAGTATATGTACAGGATTGAATGATAGCATTACCATTGGAACAAACCCTACTAACATTTCTCCTTCTCCCTCACCCTATTATGGTTTTTTTGAAGATGGAAGAGTTCAAATGATTTATACAGCTACTGAATTAAATGCTTTAGGTTTTCTTAATGGTGATATTAATGCTGTAGAATTTAATGTAACAAGTAGTGCTTCAAGTAATCCATATCATGATTTTTCAATAAAAATCGGACACACCAATAAAGTCGATTTTATTGGTGACACTACTTTTATAACTGGCTTAACCGACCTTTACTGCAAAAATATTTATAATACTATAACAGGGTGGAATACACATAATTTTAACACTCCTTTTTATTGGAATGGAACACAAAACATAGTAGTTGAGGTTTGTTTTAATAATACCACATGGACTTATACTGACGAGGTAGCACAAACGGCAACTTTAACTCCAATGACATTATATGATTATGCTGATGCAACTAATGGTTGTATAATGAACACGCCATATACACCGAGCTTAAATAGACCGAATATAAAATTAAAACACTGTAATACTATTCCTAATCCTAATGTATATTCGTATAGTTGGACTCCAACTACTGGATTATCAAACCCTACAATAAAAAACCCTATAGCATCTCCTTCTACAACTACTAATTATATTGTTACAGTAAGTGATACTTCAGGAGCAATAGCTACAGATACTGTAAAAATAAATGTTAATATTTGCACTAATATTGATAAGATTTCAAACGCTAGTTTTAAGATTTATCCAAACCCCAATAATGGGTTATTAAAAATAGAATCCTCTACCCATTTAGATAAAGATGTTTTTATAAAAATCACCTCTTTAGATGGAAAAATAATTTTGTCTGATAAGTTACTTCAAAATTCAACACAATTAAATTTAGATATAACTCATTTAAAAAATGGACTTTACTTCCTTCATCTAAACTACGCTAAGCAAAATATTGTTAAAAAAATTATAAGGAATTAAAACTTAAAATTTTAGTTACATTTGATTTGTGAGCCCGATAGAAAAATCAACACTTAAGCCTTGGCAAATAAAATTACATGAAGTAATTTTTGAAGCTGACACTCCTGCCGGAAAATGGTTTGATATAGTTTTACTTTGGGCAATTTTACTCAGTGTTGTAGCAGTAATGCTAGAGAGTGTCCCAAGTATTTCAAATCATTATGGAACAGAACTAAGAATAATTGAGTGGTTTTTTACTATTCTATTCTCTTTAGAGTATATTGCTAGAATTATTACCGTTGGTAAACCAATAAAATATATATTTAGTTTTTTTGGTATAGTTGATTTAATATCTATCATTCCAACTTTTATAGGAATTTTTGTTTCAGGCACACACACACTTTCTATTATACGAAGTATAAGATTATTACGTGTTTTTAGAATTTTAAAATTAGTTAGGTTTATTAGTGAAGCAAATATGCTAATTAAGGCTTTAAAAGCTAGTAGAGCTAAAATAATTGTCTTCTTGTTTGCTGTTGCTAGCGTTACATTTATTTTAGGTACATTAATGTATTTAATAGAATCTCCAGAAGCAGGTTTTACAAGTATTCCAATAAGTATTTATTGGGCAATAGTTACTTTAACTACTGTAGGCTATGGGGATATTGCTCCGCAAACAGTTTTAGGGCAAATGCTCGCTTCTATAATTATGATAATTGGTTATGCTATTATAGCCGTTCCTACCGGTATTGTTGGCGCAGAAATAGCAAAAACTAACACTGCCACAAACACTCAATCGTGTCCTCAATGTTCTTTATCCGGACATGCTGATGATGCAAAATATTGTAAACATTGCGGAAGTAATCTTGAAAATTTCAACCTTTAATAAATTTATACGTTTAATAAAATAGAGAATACTTACCTTTATCCTATATAGTTTAAACATGAACAAACTAATTTTAATACTCTTTACAATCTTAAGTGCAAGCTGTTTTGGGCAAATTAGTTATGGAGGGTTACCATATAGTTCAAATAAAACACTAAAACAACAAGTTCCAAAGTATACACTACCTCTTTTAAATGTTCAAAATTTTATTGCAGAAGACATAGTTACTGACCAACACAAAGATATTCCTTGGCGATTTGGTATTGAACAAAGTGTATCTCTTAACCTTAACAATTCAGGTATATGGGAAACGTTACCAAATGGTGACAGAGTATGGAGACTAGAAATAAACTCTCCAAATGCACTTAGCATTAACTTAAATTTTGATTCATTTCATTTGCCTAACGGAGCTACTTTTTTTGTGTTTAATAAAAATCAAACCTTAGGAGCTTTTACCTCTCAAAATAACAAGGCAAATAATTTATTTTCTACTAGCCCAATTAAAGGAGAGTTTGCTATTTTGGAATATTACGAACCTGCATCAGTTGTTGGTCAAGGCAGTATTCAGGTAAACTCCGTTGTGCATGGTTACCGTGATTTTTTTAAACAATTAAAAGCATTTGGTAGCTCTGGAAGTTGTAATGTAAATGCCATTTGTGACACCTCTTTTTGGGACTTTGAAATTCGTTCTGCTGTAATGCTTTTAACAGCTGGAAACACAAGGTTTTGCTCTG
>CBDUPT010000319.1:0-3347 GCA_965369165.1 uncultured Flavobacteriales bacterium
TTCGTTTTCTATATAAGCACCGTTTTCGGTGGTTGTTTTAATACTAAATGGATGTTGAATTGCTTTAACTTTATTCTGTTTTAAGTAATCTTGAATTGCTTCGTCGTCTTTACAATAAATAAAATGACACTGCTCATCTTGATTTTGAAGAATTCTAAACTTTGAATCTTCATACTGCTCAAAATCATTATTGTACCTATCTAAATGATCTGGTGTAATGTTTAAAATCATTGCTATATCAGCTTTAAAATCAAACATCCCATCCAACTGAAAACTGCTCAACTCCAACACATAAATGTCTTTGTTATTTTGAGCAACTTGTTTCGCCAAACTATCTCCAATATTACCTGCCAACCCCACATTTAACCCTGCGTTTTGCAAGATGTGATAGGTTAACAAAGCGGTAGTAGTTTTACCATTACTTCCAGTTATTGCAACCATTTTTGCATCAGTAAATCGTCCTGCAAATTCTATTTCAGAAACAACAGAAACACCCTTTTCTTTGAGTTTTAAAATCAAAGGAACTGTGTCTGGTATTCCAGGACTTTTTACAACTTCACTTGCATTCAGAATTTTACTTTCTGTATGCTTTCCCTCTTCCCATTCAACATCAATATTTTTAAGAACGCTTTTGTATTTGTCCTTTATCTCGCCTCTGTCCGATACAAATACTTCAAACCCTTTTTGTTTTGCCAAAATAGCTGCTCCAACTCCACTTTCACCTCCACCAAGGATTACGAGCCTTTTATTTTGGTTTTCATTTTTCATTTACCCACCCCTAGCCCCTCCGAGGAGGGGAATTTTCTTTTATCTTAGTTTTAAGGTTACAAATGTTAGTAGCGCCAACATTATTCCTATAATCCAAAATCGTGACACAATTTTTGCCTCATGCATATTCTTTTTCTGAAAATGATGGTGCAACGGAGCCATTAAAAACACTCGTTTTCCTTCTCCAAATCTCTTTTTAGTGTATTTGAAATAACCTACCTGTATCATTACCGATAAGTTTTCTATTAAGAATATTCCACACAACAATGGAATCATTAATTCCTTTCTAACTGCTAATGAGAATACAGCTATAATTCCTCCTAAAGCCAAACTCCCTGTATCTCCCATAAATACTTGTGCTGGATAAGAGTTATACCAAAGAAACCCGATACAAGCTCCAACAAATGCAGCTATATAAACTACTAGCTCCCCTGAATCTGGGATATACATAATGTTCAAATAATCAGCAAAAACAGTATTACCAGATACATAAGCAAAAACGGCTAAGGTTACACCAATTATAGCAGAAGTTCCCGTAGCTAACCCATCTAAACCATCAGTCATATTTGCCCCATTGGATACTGCTGTAATAATTATAATAACTATCAATATGAACAACGCAGCTCCTGCATAAGGTGCTGCTCCACCCATCCAGTCTGTTAAAACAGAATAGTTAAACTCATTATCCTTAACAAACGGAATTGTAGTTACTGTTGACTTAGCATCAACCCATTCGTAATTTGTTACAGATTCTTTTACCTTATCATTTTGAAGCTCATAGCTAATATGAGTTGGTGCATTTGCATTAAAATCTTTTTGCTTAACAACAACATCTTCATTAAAATAAAGTACCGAACCAACAACAATTCCAACAGCAACTTGCCCCATAATTTTAAACCTACCAGCTAGACCTTCTTTATTCTTTTTGAATACTTTGATATAGTCATCTATAAATCCAATTGCACCCAACATAATGGTTGAAACAATCATTAATATGATATAGATGTTATCTAGTTTTGCGAATAGCAACGTTGGAATAAGTATAGCTGCCAAAATGATTAAACCACCCATAGTTGGTGTTCCTTGCTTCTCTATCTGACCTTGCAAACCTAAGTCTCTCACAATCTCTCCAACTTGCAACAACTGTAATCGCTGGATAATTTTTTTACCAATTACCATAGAAATAATTAGTGAGCCAATTAAAGCAAAAGCAGCTCTAAATGTAATGTACTGAAACACCCCAGCTCCAGGAAAATCAAGTTCGTTTAAATATGTAAATAAGTAATACAGCATTAGTTTCTTAGTATTTCAAAAGTTTGTTGTAATATTTGTAAGTCATCAAATGGCAGTTTTTCACCATTTACCTCTTGGTATTTTTCATGTCCTTTCCCAGCTATTAAAATCACATCGCCCTCATTTGCCAATGAACAAGCTGTTTTAATTGCCTCTTCTCTATTTGTGATGGCCAACACTTTTTTAAAGTGAACACCATCCACACCCTGCCTCATATCCTTAATAATTTCATCTGGGTTTTCTGACCTTGGGTTATCTGATGTTAAAATGATTTTATCGCTTAACTCACAAGCAATTTTTGCCATTATTGGTCTTTTATCTTTATCTCTGTCTCCACCACAACCAACAAGTGTTATTAGTTGCTCATTTCCTGTTCTGATTTCGTTAATCGTTTTTAATACATTTTTTAATGCATCTGGAGTGTGAGCATAGTCAACTATCCCTGCTACATTATTTGGTGATTTGATGTATTGAAACCTGCCATCAACAGAAATTAAATTGCTTATTGCTGTAAGAACAGTCAGCTTTTCTTCTCCTAACAACAATGCTGTTGAATAAATAGCTAACAAATTGTAAGCATTAAAGTTTCCAATCAACTTTGTCCAAACTTCGCTACCATCAATATTTAACAACATTCCTGAAAAGTCATTTTCAATAACTTTACAACTGTAATCTGACATGCTTTTTAAAGCATATGTATATTTCTTAGCAGAAGTGTTTTGCATCATCACCTCTCCATTTTTATCATCCTTATTGGTTAGCGCAAAAGCGTTTTCTCCTAAACCATCAAAAAATTGTTTTTTAGCTTTTAGGTATTCATCAAAAGTTTTATGATAATCTAAATGATCATGAGTGATGTTCGTGAATATTCCACCAACAAAATCAACTCCAGCAATTCTGTTTTGGTGAATAGCATGAGAACTCACTTCCATAAAACAATACTCACAACCTTCTGCAATCATATATCTTAATAGTGCATTTAATTGAATTGCATCTGGAGTAGTATGAGTTGAAGAAATTTCTTCTGTTCCAATTTTATTAACTACCGTAGAAAGCAAGCCTGCTTTATGCCCTAATTGAATGTATAAATCGTGTAACAATGTAGCGGTAGTTGTTTTACCATTTGTTCCAGTAACTCCAATTAGTTTTATTTCTGAAGAAGGGTTATCATAAAAATTAGAAGCAGCTACACCTAAAGCTTCACTACTATTTTTCACTCTTACATATGTAATTCCTTCTTGTTTTTCTGCTGGAAATTCTTCGCAAATAATAGCAACTGCACCATC
>CBDUPT010000320.1:0-3310 GCA_965369165.1 uncultured Flavobacteriales bacterium
TGAACACATTAAAGATCATTCTTTAGCTGTAAAAAACTGCAGCAAGTTACTTAAGGACAATGGAATACTCGTAACATTAGTACCTGCTTACCAAGGTATTTATAATGGATTTGATACCCTTTTAGAGCATTATCGAAGATATACTAAGAAAACCTTAACAGAACTCTTAGAAAAAGATTATACCATAGCACACAAACAATACTTTAATTTTATTGGAATATTTGGCTGGATATTTACTGGGGGCATTTTAAGAAAAAAAACTATTCCCTCAGGCCAAATGGGACTTTACAACAAACTAGTACCTATATTCAAAATAATTGATAAGATTATCTTTAATAGTATGGGGCTGTCAGTAATTGCTGTAGCAAAGAAAAAATAGATTTACCGAAGCAAAGTAATTGTTCCAGTATATGTTTCTTTTACTTCTTCTCCATTCTTATAAAAACCTACATCAATAATATAGAAGTATGTTCCTTCTGTTGCTTCATCACCAGCAGTTGTTCTACCATTCCATGGTTCATTTATTTGTGTAGAATGAAATAATAATTGTCCCCAACGATTAAATACTTTCTTTTCTAAACTGTATATACAACTCGATTTCACATTAAAACCATCATTATTATTATCATGATTTGGTGTAAAAACATTTGGAATTATAAAATCAGATTTACCCTCAACAAATATAGTTACGGAAGCAGTAACATTACAACTATTTGAAGATTCTACAACAGTATATGTAGTTGTTATTTCTGGACTCGCAATAGGATTTGCACAAGTAACACAGTTTAATCCATTAACTGGCGACCAAATATATGCACTACCTCCACTAACTGAAAGCTGTACAGGATTACAAGGACTAGATACAGTATCATCAGAAATAGTCAAAGTAATTAAGGTATCTATCTGTAATGTTGTTACAACTACACTATCACAACCCAATACTGTTTGAAAACTATCTGTATAAGTTCCTGCTGTTGTTTGAAAACTTCCTCCCAATAAAATACTATCTCCTTGACAGATACTTTGAGAGAGGGTATCATTATAAACACTTCCAACCGTTAAGGTTGTAACTATTAAACTATCACAGCCCAACGTTGTTTGCAGACTATCTGTATAAAGTCCTGCTGTTGTTTGAAAACTCCCTCCTAATAAAATACTGTCTCCTTGACAGATTGTTTGGGTTAAACTGAATTGAAAAACAGGGTTTACTGTTAAATTTAAATTTAACAAACTATCACATCCTTCTGCACTCTGAAGACTATCGGTATAACTCCCTCCAATACTATAAAAATTACCATCAAACAAAATACTATCTCCTTGGCAGATCGTGCTACTTTGAAGTGATGAAAATGTTGGATTTACTATTAAATTAGTTGTAACTACACTATCACAACCCAATACTGTTTGCAAACTATCCGTATAAGTTCCTGCTGTAGTCTGAAAACTTCCTCCCAATAAAATACTATCTCCTTGACAAATAGTATCATTCCTATTTAAATTGAAAATAGGGTTTATTGTTAAGGGCAAAGTAATTGTATCTGTGCAATTAGAATCATTAGTAATTATTAATGTAACATTATAATTCCCTGAAGTAGAATATAAATGACTTGGGTTTTGAACTCCTACTATAGAATCTCCATCACCATATAACCATTTCCAATCAATAATATTACTTAAACTATCAACCGACAAATCATTGAAAAAAGTAGTATCTCCCAAACAAACTCCTGAAAAAGAAAAGTTAGCCCCTAATTGACAAGAATTAACTGGAGCAAAAGCAATAGCTGACAAATTATTATTTCCATACTCTGATGATAAATGAGTAGTTCCAATTGGTGATGCAGCTCCTGTTAAGTGAGAGATTATGAGTAATGTTTTTGATGAAGATTGAGACAAATAAATTTGATTTGTTGTTGGATCTGTTGCCATATCAGTAAAAGAAGTATTAAACATCCCTGTAAGTCCTACAGGGCTAGCAGAACCTGTCACCATAGAACAAGTACTTAAACTTGATGTATTAGGTGGGCAAATATCAATGCCGTAAAGAACTCCTAGCCTATGAGTAATTAAATCAAATTCATCAATCGCACTGCACGTATTAGATATTGTTGCTACTTGAGTACAGTTAGCATTTAAAGGATTGACCGTGACTAATCTTGAACAATAATAACCCACAGGAGGGCCAATCTCAGTCATAACAGCATATATATTTCCTGAAACAGGATCATAAGATATTCCTTCCGAATGTTTTATATCCAAAAAAGGTGTAGTAATATCTAACATCCCTACAAATGAAGCTAAACCAGTATTTCTATCTATACTAATCAATCTTGGATTAGAGTTCCAATCAGCAATTGCTAATAACTTATTTGATGGAGCGTGATAGGTCATCCCCCAAACATTAGATATGCCAGCACCTAAATAGCCAACGGTTGAAGCATCACCAGTTGATGTATTAAGTTCAACAAGTGTATCACCAATTACTCCATAAAGTGTATTCTGAGAAAAGTAATCTTGTAAAAGAAAACAAAAGGCAATTAATAAAAATATACGCTTCACAATAGTACAAATGTAATATTTTATTTAAGCTTCTCCATCAACAACTCATAAATCTCAACCATAGCCTTTATATCAGCTTTATGTACCTTTTCATCTGGAGTATGAACATTATCTTCAGGTGCACCAATAAAACACCAATCATAAGGAAAAGGAGAACGTTGCAGTGCATTTCCATCGCTTCCTCCAGCACTTTCTACTTCTAATTGAAATGGTATTTTACTTTCTTTAGCTAAATCTACAATTCTATTCAAATAACTTCTCCTTGGTATTCCAGAGTCTCTCATAGAAATAGCTACTCCTTTTCCATGTTGCACTCCTTTTGTTACCCATGTAATGTCTGATATTAAGGCTTGTTTTACATTATATGTTTCATAAAGATATTTAGCTAAATAACCAACACTTCCACCACCATGTTCTTCCCAAGTTGAAAAAACAATTGCTCCATTTTCTAAGGTTTTAGCAACTTCTAAAGCATTCCAAACACCTAATCTGTTATCCATATAACAACACTGAACATAGTCTTCAGTTTCTCTAAAATCAGGCTGATAAGTTAATGTTGTCGCTCTATCTATTTCTCTATCAAATTTTGCTGAATAGGTTAGAAATTGATGCTCATCTTCCTCTACATTTAATTCAGCAACTATCTTTCCTTTACTATCTTCACCAACTAGTTTCGCTCCTTTTTTTGCTCCTGGGCCACCAATTTTTATCAAATTATTTTCATAACCAACAGTATAACCTATTGAATCTA
>CBDUPT010000321.1:0-3301 GCA_965369165.1 uncultured Flavobacteriales bacterium
TCTGATTTAGCAACACTTTTAAATAATTCAATTCTGTCAGTTGATGTTAAATTGATATTTTGGCTTGCTAAAGCTTGTTCTAATGCTAACATTATAATTTCAAGCATAAATTCAATAAAAACAGTAGAATTACCTTGACTATCTGATTTACTTAAAGCATTGTAATAATCTTGTTGTCTTTCTTTAACAAGCGATTCAATTGGTAAAAATTCGAAAACAGGAGAATATTCTTTTAGTATTAGTGTTTGCCATAACCTGCCCATTCTTCCATTTCCGTCAACAAATGGATGTATAAATTCAAATTCATAATGGAACACACAACTTTTAATTAATGCTAAATCATCATCCGTTTTTAAATAAACTAGTAGGTCTTTAATTAAACTGTTTACCATTTCTCCAGGAGGAGCAACGTGTGCAACTTTATCTCCTTTTATAATTCCAACTGAAGTTTTTCGGAGTTCCCCTGCATTTTTAATAAGACCATTCATTAAAATAGCATGAGCTTCTAAAATTGATTTAAGCTCAAAAACATTAAACGTATCTAGTTTTTGATAAACTTCAATGGCATTTGTAACTTCTAAAATATCTTTCTGTGGAGCAAGAACTCTTTTGTTATTTAAAAGGGCAGTAATTTGTTCTTCAGTTAAAGTGTTTCCTTCAATTTCAAGTGATGACTGAATGGTTTTAATTCTATTTTTTTTTCTTAATTCAGTAGGAGGTTTATATAAGTGAGCAGCATTTACTTCGCCAATTTTTTCAGAAATTAAAGCTACCAATTGAAGGATTCGGTTTGTTATTTCGTAAGGAGGTTTCATTTTTACAAAGATAGCGATAATATCATATGATACTATCTGTAATCTTGAAATTAACCACACTATAGTTTAATTAAGCTAAGATTAGTAGTTTGAAAGTGGCTTAGTTTAAGCCAGTTCAATTACTAATTCGATTTCTGAAATTTCTTTTTTCTTGTATTTTTCAGGAAATAATAAATTGTTTGTTATTCTAAATAATGAGGGAGTTTCGGCAAGCATATTTTCTTTTACGACAAGTTTTGTTGGAAAATTTATATCGATTTCAAAAGTTGAATTTGAAATTATCTCAAAAGAATAAAGCTTGACTGCTTTTCTTTTATTACGATAGGTCCTAACCTTTAAGGTTTCTTTGAGTCCAATCGGATTGGTAGAATCTTTTTCTGATATTATAATCTTAAAGTCGGGGTCAATTTTAATGAAGTGACCTCCAGTAATATAAATAGCGTAATTGCCTTTGTCAAGATTTAGTGTGTTTGGTAAATTATTTAAATGAAAAGAGTACATATCTATTTTTCAAAACTATTTCTTATAAGCCTCATTAATACTCTCAATGTAATTCAAAATAGGTTCTTTACCTGCTTTTCCTGTGGCAGAAGTTGCAAAATTTATAGGCATTTCTTCCCAAACTTTTAGCATTTCTTTTTTATAAGCCAATAGGTTTTTGTTCAGTTTAGAGCTGGTTAACTTATCTGTTTTGGTAAACACAATAGAAAACGGGATGCCCTTTTCTCCTAACCATTCCATAAACTCCAAATCAATTTTTTGTGCAGGTAATCTGCTATCAATTAACACAAATAAATTCATCAAATTTTCTCGGTGTATAATGTAGTCAGCAATAAAAGCTTCCCACTTTTGGCGGTTCAATTTTGATGTCTGCGCATAACCATATCCAGGTAAATCTACCAAGTACCATTCATCGTTAACCATAAAATGATTAATCAATTGCGTTTTTCCTGGTCTGCCCGAAGTTTTGGCTAGTTTTTTATTATCGGTAATGTAATTGATTAACGATGATTTCCCTACGTTAGACCTCCCAATAAAAGCGTATTCAGGCTTGTTGGGTTCTGGGCACAACTCCAATTTGGTGTTGCTAATTACAAATTCTGCAGTTTTAATTATCATTCCTTATTTTTTAATGCTAATCGTTTATTAAAAAAATGGTTTGCTACTATATAAATTATTGAAATTTGAATTAAATGTATTGGCACTATAAATCTTGGCATAAAAGGGGCAGAATACATATGAAATAAAATGTAACTTAAAATAAAAAAAACTAAAAAGAAGTACATCATATAATCTTTTATAGCCATTTTTTTCCAAAATTTAAATACAATTGATAGAACCATTGCGACAATAACGAATATCCAGACACCTAATCTGTAGGTGGAATAAGGAGCTAATTCGTTTAAAATGGTTGTTTCTCCATTCATCTTCTCGGGATCATATTTAAACCACTGATCTAGGGTTTCTTTTTTTATTAATTGAGTGTTGTAGTAAGGGTAAAGTTGATCTTTTGTTGGATATAAAATACCCCATAAAGTAGGCAACATAAAGTGTTTGAAATATTGAAAAGGATAATTTTTTATTATTGTCATTCCAAAATCACTGTATGTTTCTTTCCCTAAATAAGTCCATGTTTTTATGTAGCTATTTCGCTTAATAGCTCTTTGTTTTGTGAAATATTGTTTAAGTGGAAGGTCTTTTAGCCACATAAACTTAGCTGTAGATGCATAGGTGTCAATTTTTATTAAAGAATCGTTTTCTTTTATGAATTTTGCCATATCTCTCGTCTCAGGATTCTTAAAATCTTTAAGGTCAAGGTCTATGTGAGGAATCACATGAAGAGCATTATTTGCTAATTGCCAGCCTGAAAAACCACTAAAAGCCTTCACTTTCGAAATTTTGTAAGTATCATCTACTTGGTCAGTATAAATTTTTCTCCCAATAAAAAATAAAATAACTATTGATGTTAGAGTAATAAGTTTGTTTGTTTTAATAAGTACGTAAATAATTACAAGTGTTTGAATGCCAAAGTAAAATAGTCCTGTGTATCTTATTTTAGCTATCATGTATAAGCATATTAACTGAAGCACCAAAAATATTACTTGATGTAAAGTTTTTTTAGAAAACAAAAACCATAAACTAAAGGATGCCCATATTACAGTTAGGCTGCTAAATAAACTATCACTTAAAATTGTATTGGTTAAGTAGAGTACAGATGGGCTAATAATAGAAAGCAAGTAAAAGATTATAATCATGAGCTTGTTAGCTGGTTTGAATAAATATTTTACAGAGAGGACAAAAAATAGAGTACTCAAATAACAGATGAAAAACTGACTAAAGACTAAAAAATTAATTGAATCAGAAATACTATGTATAAGTATTAAAAAATTAGAGTACCCCATAGGTCTATAGCCTAGGTATCTATCTTGTATAGCCGAAACAACATAACCATTCGAATCTGCTATTTCTGCAGGGAAAGGATAGAA
>CBDUPT010000322.1:0-3298 GCA_965369165.1 uncultured Flavobacteriales bacterium
TGCTTTGCTCAAGATAGCGAAGAGGCTAGAAAAAAACATTACAATTTAAGTGATAATGTTGCTCTATCTGGATATGATCCTGTTTCATACTTTGCCAACAAACCTATTGAGGGAAACAAAGACATAAACTACACTTATAAAGGGGTTACTTATTATTTTTTAACAGAAAAAAGTAAGGATTTATTTAAAGCTAATCCTGAAAAATACGAACCTCAATATGGTGGGTGGTGTGCTTATGCTTTAGCAAAAAAAGATCCTGATTTAATGGAAGCCGACCCTGAAACATACAAAATAACAAACGGAAAATTATATGTGTTTTACAATAGTTTTGGCGTAAACACAAAAAAGAAATGGACTAAAGATGAGTCTAACATGAAGCAAAATGCTGATAAAAATTGGAATAAAATTATAAAAGAATAAGACGGAATGTTAAGTATTAAAGATTTACACGCAAGTATAGAAGACAAAGAAATTCTGAAAGGAATTAACTTAGAAATAAAAGCAGGTGAAGTTCATGCTATAATGGGACCTAATGGTTCAGGAAAAAGTACTTTATCAAGTGTTTTAGCTGGAAGAGAAGAGTATGAAGTAACCAAAGGTTCTGCTGAATTTGATGGTAAAGACTTATTAGATTTAGCTCCTGAAGAAAGAGCTAAAGAAGGTTTGTTTTTGGCATTTCAATATCCTGTTGAAATTCCTGGAGTTAGCAATATTAACTTCTTAAAAACAGCTATTAACGAAAAAAGAGAATACAACTCTCAAGAGCCTGTTACTGCCAAAGAATTTTTAGGTCTAGTAAAAGAAAAGTCTGCTTTAGTTGAATTGGATAGCAAATTAGCTAACCGTTCAGTAAACGAAGGTTTTTCTGGTGGAGAAAAGAAACGAAACGAAATATTTCAAATGGCAATGTTAGATCCTAAGCTTTCTATTTTAGATGAGACTGATTCTGGATTAGATATTGACGCTTTAAGAATTGTTGCAAATGGGGTAAACAAATTAAAATCTCCAAACAATGCAACTATTGTTATTACTCACTACCAAAGATTATTAGATTACATAGTTCCCGATTTTGTACACGTATTGTATAATGGAAAAATTGTAAAGTCTGGAACAAAAGAATTGGCTTTAGAGTTAGAAGAAAAAGGTTACGACTGGATTAAGGAAGAGATTAACGCATAAAAAAATGATTGCAGAATTGACTAAGAAAGACACATTGATAGAAGCCCTTTCATCTCTTGATTTTAGCGCAGAAAATTCTCATTTTACTAATCTGAGAAATGAAGCTAAACAAGAATTAGAAAGTTTAGATTTTCCTACCTCTAAAACAGAGTATTGGAAATATACTAGAGTTGGTAAAATCATCAATAAAACATACACTACAAAAAAGGTAGAAAGTGTTGATATAACTCCATTTTTAATTCCTGATTTAGATGCACATATCTTGGTTTTGGTTAATGGATTTTACGATGCCTCACTATCAAAAATTGAGGCTCAAGATGGGGCAACTGTATTACCCTTATCTGAAGCTAAATCTCAGAATTTAGAAGGAATACAAAAGCACTTTGGTAATTTTTCTAAAGCTAAAAACGAAATATTTTTAAGCTTTAACAATGCTTACCATACTGATGGGTTTTATTTTGAAGCTACTAAAAATGCAATAATTGAGAAGCCTTATCACATCATTAACATTACTACTAACAACAATGTTGTTGCACAAAGCAGGAACTTAATTGTGGGTAATACTGGGTCTCAAATTAAAGTATTAGAAAGTTTTGTAAGCCTTAATGGAAACGAAAACTTTGTAAACAATGTAACTGAAATATATGTTGGTGAAAATTCCAATATAGAATACAACAAAATTCAAGACAAAGTAAACGATAATTACCACGTTTCTACAGAACAAGTTTATCAAGAAGCAAATAGTAATTTTACGATAAACACAGCTACTTTTAACGGAACAATAGTTAGAAATAACTTAAACATTGAAGTAGATGCAAGTAATTGTGAGACTAATTTGAGTGGTTTATATTTAGGAAAAAACAAAGACCATATTGACAATCATACTGTTGTAGACCATAAAAAACCACACTGTAACTCTAATGAAGTTTACAAAGGTGTTTTAGATGATGAATCAACTGGTGTATTTAACGGAAAAGTATTTGTTCGTCAAGATGCTCAGATTACTAATGCATTTCAACAAAACAATAACATTTTATTGACTGACACAGCTAATGTTAACTCAAAACCAGAGTTAGAAATATATGCTGACGATGTAAAATGTAGTCATGGTTCTACTACCGGACAAATTGATGAAGAAGCAATATTTTACTTACAATCAAGAGGGATTAGCAAACGCAATGCTATTAACTTAATGATTAATGCTTTTGCTAAAGATGCTTTAGAAAACATTTCAATTGAAGCTTTACAAGTTTACATTGATAAAAAAATTGAAGAACGATTTACCAAATGAGTTAAAAGAGAAAAGTAAAAAGTTGAAAGTAGGAAACTGTCAACTTGATTACGAAATAATAGAATAAAAAACTTTATGAACTTTCAAACTTTAGATACTTTTAACTTAACTAAAATCAGAGCCGACTTCCCTATTTTAAATAGAGAAATCAACGGTAAACCATTGGTCTATTTTGATAATGGAGCTACAGCACAAAAACCTCAACAAGTAATTGATGTAATTACTAAATACTATCAAATCCAAAATGCTAATATTCACAGAGGTATTCATACGCTTAGTCAAGAAGCTACAGATGCGTATGAAAAAGCTAGAGTTACTGTTCAACACTTTATAAATGCTGAGCATGAACATGAAGTAATTTTCACTTCAGGAACAACTCATAGCATTAATTTAGTTGCTTCAAGTTTTGCAAAAAAGCACTTACAAAAAGGTGATGAAATTATCATCTCTACCATGGAGCATCATTCTAACATAGTGCCTTGGCAGATGGTTTGTGAGGAATATGGTGCTATTTTAAAGATAGTGCCAATTAATGATAAAGGAGAGTTTTTATTTGATGAGTATGAAAAATTACTTTCGGACAAAACTAAACTGGTAGCTGTAACACATGTTTCTAATACATTAGGAACTATCAACCCTGTTAAAGCAATTATTGAAAAAGCTAAAGAATTTAATGCATTTACTTTAATTGATGGAGCACAAGCCGTACCACATAAAAAAGTAGATGTACAAGATTTGGATTGTGATTTTTATGCTTTCTCAGCGCACAAAATGTTTGGCCCAACTGGAGTTGGAATTCTCTATGGAAAAGAAGCTGTTTTAAATGAT
>CBDUPT010000323.1:0-3253 GCA_965369165.1 uncultured Flavobacteriales bacterium
GGCCAATTAGCAACATACAATAAAATGTCATAGACATTTGTTGTTTGTTGCTTGGTGTTTGTTAAGTTTTTTTGTCCTTCGACAAGCTCAGGATGACAAAAACTCGTGTTTCTACTCCATATTGGAAAGCGTAAATCGTAACAAATTAAAGGGCAAATTCGCCAACCTTTGTAATTAACGATTAACCTTTCTTCTCCTGCACTAAAATGCTCGTGCTCTCCAGCCATTCTAAACAAATGTCTTTTATCGTAAGTGTAATAATCTCCATTAGGTTGTGCCCAAACTAAACGGTTGTAAAACCCACCCCTAACCCCTCCCGAGAGGGGAGAATCTTCTTTTATAATTAAACTACCAACAATAACTGAATCTGTTCGTTTAGCCATCAACTTCATCCAACTAACTGTTTTACCATTCATGTGCTCAGCTAATTTTTCCGAATCCATAGAAAATCCTGTATTAAACATTTCAGGTAAGACTACAATATCACTTGGTTCATGAATAGCATTAATCTTATCAGTAAACATGGCTAAGTTTTGATCTACATTTTCCCAATGCAAATTGGATTGAATAAGGGTAACTTTTAAATCCATCATTCTACAAAATATAAATCATCAAAAGGTGAATTAATTGGAGCTCCCATATTTACGGGTTTATTCCATTTATCCTTTTTATCATTCCAAGTTGCCTTAAATATATCATAGCCTCCCATACTTCCATGCTTGGTAGAGCAGAAATAAAGAGTTTTACCATCTTGGGTTAAGTAAGGATAATCCTCATCACCATTTGTATTAATAGTTTCCCCCAAATTAATGGCTTCTGTCCATGTATTGTTAGGCAACTTCCTCATTAAATAGATATCTTTCCCATTTGCACCATCTTCACCGTAACTTGAATAATAAATAAGTGTTTTAGTGCTATTTAAAAACATAATTGGCTTAAAATTTTCCTTTCTATCTTTTACAGAAATCATATCATCTGGTGCTGCTAAAAATTTCGATTGCAAATCAAGAGAATTATAAATTGTATTTAAATTTTCTTGTTTGAATTCTTTTTTTGAAAGTACTTCAATAGGTTTGGGGTTGTTGACTAACGTTTTACCATATCTACTAAGTTCAATTTCTTCGTTGATATTTTTAAGTTCAACTTCTTTTTCTGTTGCAAAGTGTTTGTATCGCTCATAAGATTTGACTGCACGTTCAAATCGATAAGCAAAATGATTTGTTTTACCCAGCATATAAAAAACCTCATAAGGCGTATTTTTATCCAAGGCAGCTTTTTCAAGGTGTTTAAGTATTTCCTCATAATCACGAGAAATATTATACAGCGCTTTACCATAATAAAAACTCTGCTTGTTATTTAATTCTAACAAAGGTGCAATTTTTGAAAACTGTTCAGAAGCCTTAATGTATTGCTTGTTTACAAAAAATTGCTCTCCACTTTCTAAAATTTGTAATTGCTCAGGTGTAGGTTTTTTAAATTTCTCAAAAATTGATGGCTTATTTTCTACTTCAATTTGTTTTGATTCTTGATTCTGAAAATCAGCAATTGTTAGTTTATATTCAGGTGCATTATCTGCTTCTTCTTTCGTGAAAAAATTATCTACACTTAAAATTTCAAAAGCCTTTTCTTTTTTCAACCTAATATTTTGGCGTAATGCAAACATTTCCGTTTGCATAGGAACTGTAATAAAAGCAGAATGTTCTTTAAACCCATCACACTCTACAATAAACTCATACTTTATGCCAGGCATTAATGCCATTAAAAAATTCCCATTATTCATATTACTATTATATATCCCTACAATTTCCTGGTTATTAGTATTGTAAACCGCTATAGATGCCATAAAATTTGGAATAGAATCATTCGTCATAAAATGACCTTTAATAACAGTTAAGGGTAACGGTGGTTTAGGCATTTTAATTTTATAAAAATTATAACCTTGTGTTGGGCTTCTTCGGTTTGAAGAAAAATAGGCAAATTCCCCAGTTAAATCAGGCATAAACAATATATCATCATAAGGAGAATTAATTGGATACCCGATATTTTTCGGAGTTCCCCATGGATCAGATGCAGAACCTCTTGTTGAAACAAAAATATCATACCCTCCAATACTATTATGTCCTTTAGAACTAAAATACATTGTCCTACCATCTAAAGTAACGTATGCATAGTTTTCATCATATTGGGTATTCACATTCTCGCCTAAAGAATTAGGAATCCCCCAATTATCAGTACCTATTAGTTTATTAACATATAAATCAAGATTGCCATTATCATTTAAGCCATAACTTGGTTGTATCATTTCATTTTGCTCAGTCTTAAACATTAATAAGTTTTCTTTCTTTTTTTCATCTAAAGGAGAAATAAAAAACTTAGACTTTTTCATCAACTTATCACTAACCAACTCATTAGGGTACCCTTTCGGAAGCTTATCAATCAAAATAGGAGTTTTATTAACTGTCTCCATATTTAACTGCTCTCCCATTAATTTTTTACCATTAATACAATTTTCTGTTAACCTTATTATTCCTAATTCTATTACTTCTTTAGGGTCAGCTTTTTGTTTAAACTTTAAATATGCTTTTTGAGCTTTAGCAAAATTAGACCATAAGTGATAAGATTTAGCTTGGTAATAATGAACGTCATAAGGCACTTCTTCTGAAGCAGCAGCTTTAGTTAAAAATGGCAATGCTTTTAATTTATTTTGTTCTGTTTTATAAAGAGCTACTCCTTTTCGATAATTATAAATAGGATCCTCTGGGTTTAATTTTAACAATTGAGAATATAAAGTTATAGCAGATTTATATTCTTTATTTTTAAAAGCTTTTTCTGCCAACTCTGGTTTTTTACTCTCAGCTTCAGCTTGTGCCTTTAAAAGTTCATCTATATCTCCAAAATCTGTTTCTTTCAACTTTCTTCTATCCCTCTCTATCAATTCATCAAAATCTTCGTCAGTAGCTTGGTACAATTCTACTTTATGAGTCTCTTCTTGATTTTCATTATAAACAGTTAATAAAAAAAGTGTCGGTTCTTTTTCCTCAACTATCCATGTATTAATGGTTAATCCAACAGATTTTGGAGACATTTTTAATGTCATTTTTTGAGAAGATATCTCTCCTGATACATTGGTGCTAGCATAATTAGGTATTTCTACAACTCTTTTAATTGGAGCATATCCATATGCATTAATTACAAATTCATACTTAACATTTGGCACTAATATAATTAAGTAGTTTCCAGTTTTTGGATTAGT
>CBDUPT010000324.1:0-3244 GCA_965369165.1 uncultured Flavobacteriales bacterium
TTGCTCCTAAACCAATCCATATTAATCTATTAATTAATAGGAACCCAGAGAACCCAACACTAAGTGTGTTTTTTTCAATAGGAGTGTAGTATTTTGTGTCTATTGAGTAAGCTGTAATACCAAAAACATCTGTTAAAGCGGCAATGGTTTCATTATTTATGTCAGAGATAAATGTTCTTGACAAAGTATAAGTTAGGATAATTACCATTGTTCCTACAAAAGAAATAATAGTGCTTTTCCATTTGTTTGCCATTGCAAATATTATTGCTCCGGCAAAAAACATGTTAGGTAATATAAAAAGTAAATAATTATTTAAGAATGTGATAGGGTAGAACTCTCCAATTCTAGCTTCATCAAGCCAGCCTGCTGCTGGACCAATTTCAGCCCCCATCCAAAAACCAATGTAAACTCCTAATAAAGGAATTGTAGAAAGGATTAAAGCACCTAAAAATCTTCCAAAATAATAACCTGCTTTATTAATAGGTGTGCTAAATAATATTTCTTGAAAGTTGTAATTGTGGTCTCTTAATGCAGCATTATTAAAAAATGCTGTAGCCATTAATAAACCAAAAAGAGATAAAATAGCACAGTAAGTACTAATTACGTGAGGTGCATTTTTGTAAACATTACCAACACTTCCGCCAATTACAATATTGTCGCTTGCAACAGCACCAAAAACCATAAGTGTAATGATAAATGTAAATACATAAACCATTGGTTTTTTTAAGTTAGAGCTAAGCTCTTGAATAAAAAATTCTCTAAACATTTTAATAGATTTTTGGTTTATGCTTTAGTTTCTGATGAAACGTGAATTTTAGTAAAGAATACATCTTCTAAATTAGGAGCAACACTATTAAAACCATCTCCTGGATTGGTGTCACTTAATACATGTATTAAAGGTCTTCCAGCTACCATTTTATCAGATATAACTGTGTGGGTTTTTCTGTAGTTCTCTACATCAGAACGCTCTATTATTTTTTCCCAAACCTTTCCATTTAGTTCGGCAATTACATTTTGTGGTGTTCCTTGGTAAACCATTTCACCAGCATTCATAATTGCCATGTTAGAACATAGTTCAGTTACATCAGCAACTATATGTGTAGAAAGAATAATAATAACATCTTCAGCTACATCAGCCAATAAATTATGAAACCTGTTTCTTTCTCCTGGATCTAAACCAGCTGTAGGTTCATCAACTATAATTAATTTAGGGCTACCCACTAATGCTTGAGCAATTCCAACTCTTTGTTTCATTCCGCCAGAAAATCCTTTAACACTTTTATGTCTTTGCGGATAAAGGTTAACCTTGTGTAATAAGTATTCAACTAACTCTTTTCTCTTTTTTCCATTTGAAATACCTTTAAGTATAGCAATATGGTCTAATAACTCATAAGCAGTAATTTTAGGGTAAACACCAAATTCTTGTGGTAAGTAACCTAAGACTTTTCTTAATTCAGTTGGATTTTTTAAAATATCGATATCATCTAAAAATGCAGAACCAGTGTCAGCTTCTTGTAAAGTTGCTAAAGTTCTCATTAATGATGATTTTCCTGCACCGTTAGGTCCTAAAAGGCCAAACATTCCGTTTGAGATTTCTATATTAATACCGTTTAATGCTTTAACACCGTTAGGGTAAGTCTTTGTTAAATTTTCAATTTTAAGAGTAGCCATAAGTCTATTTTATTAAAAATCAAATATATATATATGCCATTGATTTGGATTAAAAAGTTACACCAAAGGTAAAATAGGTTTGATAAACGGGTTTAATTAAGTTTGTAATATGTCTTTAGCAGATTTACATAAAGAAATAAAATACAGGACTAGCAGAAGTAGTGGTGCTGGTGGACAAAATGTAAATAAGGTTTCTACTAAGGTAGAGTTGCTTTTTCATGTAATGAATTCTGAAATATTATCAGAAAGACAAAAATTTATTATCACAGAAAAGCTAAGGAACAGAATAAATTTAGAAGGAGTTTTAATTTTACAATGTGAAGAAACTAGAAGTCAGTTAAAAAATAAAGAAATTGCTTTTAATCGCTTTATAGAATTGTTAAAAGAAGCTTTAAAGCCCGTAAAAAAACGGAAGCCTACCAAACCATCTAAAGGAGCTATAAAAAAACGATTAGATAATAAAAAGAAGCACTCTCAGAAAAAATCAAACAGAAAATTTAAAGGGGAATAAAAAATAGATTTCCTCCCTTGAGGGAGGATTAAGGTGGGTGATTTTACTTAATTTTGCTTTATGAAAATTTCATTCTATAAATACCAAGGTACAGGTAACGATTTTGTGATGATTGATAATCGTACAAACGTTTTTGATAAAACCAATTTAAAAATGGTTCAACAGCTTTGTGATAGAAGGTTTGGTATTGGTGCTGATGGTTTGATTTTAATAGAGAATATTGAAGATTTAGACTTTAATATGATATATTTTAATGCAGATGGAACCCAAAGTTTTTGCGGTAATGGTAGTAGATGTGCTGTAGCTTTTGCAAAGTTTTTAGGAATTATTGAAAAACAAGCGTTCTTTTTATCAACAGATGGAGAGCATGAAGCTTGGATAAATACTGAGGGAGAAGTCTCTTTAAAAATGCATGATGTGGAAGAGATTGAAGTAGGAGAAGATTTTTATTTTATAAACACAGGCTCACCACACTATATTGTTGAGAGTGGAGATGTGAAAGCTATTGATGTTAAAAATGATGGTGCAGCTATTCGTTATAACGACAGGTTTAAAACAGAAGGAACTAATGTGAATTTTGTTAACTATAAAGAGAATGAACTTGATATAAGAACTTATGAAAGAGGAGTAGAGGATGAAACTTTATCTTGCGGTACAGGTGTTACTGCTGCTGCATTAAGTCTAGCACACAAAAACAAAATTGATGCAGGAAAAATAAAGGTGAATGCTGTTGGAGGTGAGTTGCAAGTTGGTTTTAGAAAAAAAGATGGCAACTACACTGATATTTGGTTAATTGGACCAGCAGAACAAGTGTTTTATGGGGAGGTTGAGTTTTAATATGACCTTTCCCTCCTTGAGGAGGGTGGTTCGTAGAACCGGGAGGTGTTAGATTTGAAAAAATAAATGAATTACAAATTACATATCACAAAACAATTTAAAGCAGAAGATCTCCAAAAAGGACTTTACATCTTTATATATAGAGCAAGCAGAATTCCTCCGCATTTGGGTATTTTGCTTAATGGTAAAATTTATGATATATCATTGCAAGGGCCTAATGTTGCT
>CBDUPT010000325.1:0-3225 GCA_965369165.1 uncultured Flavobacteriales bacterium
AACTGCTAATAAAAGTATTATAAATCAAAATAAAAATACCTTTAAAGAAACTTCAGGCTGGATATTAAAGAATAAAAAAGAAGGAGTCAAATTTTATTTGATTAATGAGAATGCTTTACCTAAAAAGCACGCAGGAGTGGGTTTGGCTAGAAAGGTAGGTATGGATGAAGCTGTAAGGAGATTTGAGCAAATTAAAAATCATAATGGAGTAATTGTCTGTTTTGATGCTGATGCTCAGTGCGACTCGAATTACTTGGTAGAAATTGAAAATCATTTTAATAAAAACCCTAAAACACCAGCTTGCTCTATTCATTTTGAGCACCCAATTAGCGGTGAGGACTATCCTGAAGAAATTTATAATGGTATAACACAGTATGAGCTGCATTTAAGGTATTATAAAAATGGATTAACATTTGCTGGACTTCCTTATGCTTTTCATACAATAGGTTCGAGTATGGCTGTTAGGAGTAGTGCTTATCAAAAGCAAAATGGGATGAATAAACGAAAGGCAGGAGAAGACTTCTACTTTTTACAAAAGCTAATTCCTTTAGGAGGTTTTACCGAAATAAAAACGACTAAGGTAATTCCTTCACCAAGAGTTTCAGATAGAGTACCTTTTGGAACAGGTAGAGCAATGCAAGTGTGGTTGGTTGCTGATAAGGCTGAAATGTTAAGTTATAATCCAAAATCGTTTATTGATTTAAAAAATTTTGTTGCATTGGTTCCTGAGTATTATAATTCAAATAGTGCTTTAATTCCACTTTCAATAAAACAATATTTAGCGGAGATTGAATTTGAGAAAAATCTTTTAAAAATCAGAAAAAACGCTACTTCAGAAAAACACTTTGTAAAACTCTTTTTTAATTGGTTTAATGCTTTTAAAGTGTTAAAATATATGCATTTTTCTAGAGATAATTTTCACTCAGATATAGCTATTTCTGAAGGGTCAAATACTTTGTTGGATTACTTTAATGTTGAAAAAAAAGCTTCTGTAAGGGATTTGTTGATTGGATATAGGGAGTTGGATTTGAATTAACCTATCAAAAACATACAAGGTCTTTTTTGTAGGTTAATCTTTGTCGTTTTCCACTCAGCAATGGTTTTGGTAGTTATTTGTTCAGTAGAAAGTGTTATGTCAACTGCAATGCATAGTTTAGTAGTATCAAAACAATTCTTTAACACATCTTCAAAAACATGGTTGTTTCTAAAGGGCGTTTCAATAAATAATTGTGTTTGATTTTTAGTCTTTACAGCTCGTTCTAAATCTTTTAACTTTCTTACTCTGTCTTTTTGGTCCTTAGGTAAATAGCCATGAAAACAAAAGCTTTGGCCGTTAAAACCACTAGCCATTAATGCAAGTAAAATGGAGGATGGGCCAACTAAAGGAATAACTTTAATTCCTTTTTGTTGAGCTATTGCAACTGCTTCTGCTCCAGGGTCAGCAACTCCGGGGCATCCAGCTTCAGAAAGTATTCCTACATTTTTTCCTTCAAGCAAAGGTTTGATAAATTGAGGTATTTCTGATTCGTGAGTACGTTTATTTAGTTCGTAAAATGTTAGTTCATCAATTGCTTTAACTATTCCTGATTTTTTTAAAAACCTACGGGCAGTTTTAATGTTTTCTACAATATAAATATCAATCTCATTAATAAGCATATTGTTAAACTCAGGTATAACTTGAGTGGTTGGTGTATCACCAAGTGTTACGGGAATTAAGTATAGGATTCCTTGATTCATTTGTTTAATTCGTTTTTACACCTCCCTAACCCTTACCGCATCATGTGCGGCACAAGCTCTTTTTAGGAGGGAAGTTTAATTGATTAATAAAATCATCACATGCCTTATTTACCATCTGGTAAACATCTTCAAAACCTTGAGCTCCTCCATAATAAGGATCCGGAACGCACATGTCTTCATTTGGAAAGGTTAGATTTAAAAACAAATCTACTTTATTGTTGTCATCCTCGTTTCGTGCTAGTTTTAGAATATTATCTCTGTTGGAGGTGTCCATTGCAAAAATATAATCGAATTCATCAAAATCTGAAACTGAAAATTGTCTACCTCTTTGGTTAGAGATGTTTAACCCGTGTTCAGTCGCTTTTTCTTGCATTCGTTTGTCAGGAGCTTCGCCAACATGGTAATTAGCTGTTCCGGCAGAATCAACAATTAAATTGAGTTGTTGGTCTTGAGATTTTTGTTTTAAAATTCCCTCAGCAATTGCTGAACGACAGATATTTCCTAAACAAACAAATAGTACTTTGGTCATATATAGAAACTTAAAATGTAAAGTATCGCAAAGGTAATAATTGCTATAATAGCGTAGCCAATTACTTTTTGTCCTTTTTTATTAATTGGTTTGTAGTGGTTTGGTGTTTCGTATTTTTTATTTAAAAATCCCATAAAAAGAAAAACAGGAATCAAAAGTGAGTAATCGATTCCTGTTTAGTTAGTGCAATTTGTATTGCAGAAAAATTATTGTAAACTTATTTTTTTCTTTAAATCATCAATGTAACCTCTAAAACGCTTGTCAGTTTCCATAAGGTTGTTAACTGTTTTGCATGCGTGAAGTACAGTTGCGTGGTCTTTTCCGCCACAATGCATACCAATAGTAGCTAAACTAGATTTTGTCATTTGTTTAGAGAAGTACATTGCAATTTGTCTTGCTTGTACAACTTCTCTTTTTCTAGTTTTAGATTTTAAAGTATCGATAGCCATATCAAAGTAATCACAAACCACTTTTTGGATGTAATCAATTGACACTTCTTTAGCAGTATTCTTAACGAACTTGTCAACCATCTGACGAGCTAAATCTAAGTTAACTGCTTTTTTGTTTAATGATGCTTGAGCTAAGATGGAGATTAAAGCTCCTTCTAATTCTCTTACGTTTGTAGTAATACTATATCCAATGTATTCAACAACATCTTTAGGTAATTCTAGCCCTTCTTGATACATTTTCTTTTCTAAGATAGCTATTCTTGTTTCAAGAGCAGGAGCTTGTAAATCAGCAGCTAATCCCCACTTAAAACGAGAAAGTAATCTTTGTTCCATACCAATAATTTCAACAGGCGCTTTATCAGCGGTTAAAATGATTTGTTTTCCTGATTGGTGTAAATGGTTGAATATATGGAAGAAAACGTCTTGGGTCTTTGGTTTTCCACCAAAAAACTGAACGTCATCTATAATTAACACATCTATCATTTGATAGAAGTGAATAAAATCGTTTTG
>CBDUPT010000326.1:0-3191 GCA_965369165.1 uncultured Flavobacteriales bacterium
TTTTGTTGCGTTTTCGTAACAATATACTGGGATATTTAATTCATTACCAATTCGTTCAGCTAATTTATGAGCATAAGTTACCGTTTCTTCCATCGTAATTCCACTAATTGGAACCAAAGGACAAACATCGGTAGCACCAAACCTAGGGTGCTCACCACTATGTTTACTCATATCAATTAACTCACTTGCTTTTTTAATTAATAAAAATGCTGCATCAATTACATTTTGTGGTTCACCAACAAAAGTTATTACTGTTCTGTTAGTTGCTTTACCAGGGTCAACATCTAATAACTTAACTCCTTCAATTGTTTCTACAACTTCTGAAATAGCTTTAATTTTAGCATCATCTCGTCCTTCACTAATGTTTGGTACACATTCTATTAATTGCTTGCTCATAATCTAAATTTTAGTTGAGCAAAGCTAATAATTTTTGCGTGTAGTAAGCAACAAGATTTCATCTCAATTATTAAAGTTTTTATAGGTGTAGATATCAACTTGGTCTAAGTTAATGTTGCAGTAATGTTAGCTTAACTGTAGTGATCTGTAAGTGTTTTAAACTTGTAGAAACAAAAGGAATATTATGATTAAAAGTGATGTAAGATTAAATCGGTTTATAGTTGACAAGTTAAATAGTAATGAAACAATTGATAATGAACAATTAAAAAATCAGTTTGTATCACTTTATCATTATCATAAAGATTTAACATCCAGCTTAAATTATGCTCAAATTATTCAAAAAGGAGTTTTACCAAAAGACAGGCATTTTAGACGCTTGTTTAATGATTACTTCGTAATGTATAAACCACAATCTTACGTAAGCGGAGATTTTTATTGGATAGGTGAAGTAGGTGACAAAATTCTATTTGCAGTTGGTGATTGCACAGGTCATGGTGTTCCAGGAGCAATGTTGACAATGTTGGCACAAAGTTTTTTAAATTATATTATTTTAGGGAAAGGCATTACAAATACTTCAGAAGTACTAAAAGAATTTGATAAAAAATTAATAGAAACTTTTATGCACGAAATAGAAGGTGTTTTTTCCAATGATTGGATTGATATGGTACTTTGTTGTTTTGATAAAAAGAAAATGGAGTTGAACTTTTCTTCGGCTAAACGTAAATTAATGTTGGTTTCAGGTGACAAAACAGAAATTTATAAAGGAAGTAATTATCCTTTAGGAGGCTGGCAAATGGAAGAAGAACGATTATTTGAAACAAATAAGCTAAAAGTAAAAGAGGGAGATATGATTTTTATTGGTTCTGATGGTTTTCAGGATCAAATAGGAGGTGAGCAGAATAAAAAATATGGGTCTAAACAATTACACTTTTTATTAGAAAACATTACATCATTACCTTGTGATAAACAATTAATGATTTTAAAAAGAACCTTTCAGCAATGGAAAAAAGATGAGGAACAACTCGATGATATTTGTTTGATGGGGATAAGAATATAATTTACATCTAATTTTCTCTTTAAAACTGAAAATAGATAAATGCCTGCAATTCAGAACTCATAGCTTGATAAACGCTAAATACAGTAATTGCTGCTATAATAATTTTAACTACTAAAGGTAATTTAATAAAAGTTTCTCGGTACCAGTCTTTTACTTTAGTTGGTAACCAATGTATTACAAAGCCAATTAACATCATTGTAAATACATTACTGTAAGAGTATAAAACTTCACCAATTACTTCTGGACTAAAACTGTTGCCGATTTGGTCTATAATTTGCCAAGTTGTTTCCATGGTTTCTGCCCTAAACCAAATACGTGTAAACGTAATAAAGTTAAAGGTGATGAATACTTTTAATACAATAACTAAGAAGTTGTTAAACTTCTCGTAAGGACTAATCTTTCTCCATAATTTATAGACAACTAAGCCTAATCCGTTTAAACCACCCCAAATAACAAATTGCCAACTTGCTCCATGCCATAAACCACCAATAAGCATAGTAATTAAAACATTAATATTGGTAATTAACCAAGCTCTAAACCTTTTTACAAAAATGGCTAGTACAGCACATAAAAGTGCTAACCAAATAAATCCGTAAAGCACTATCATTTTACCAGAAAGCATTACAATAAATGCAACTATAAAAGCTAAAGCAATCCAAGTACCGATACTTCCACCACGGTTACCACCCAAAGGAATGTATAAATAATCTTTTAACCAAGAGGATAAACTGATGTGCCATCGTTTCCAAAACTCTCCAACATTTTTAGCTTTATATGGAGAGTTAAAGTTAGTAGGTAGGCTAAAGCCCATTAGAAGAGCAACTCCAATAGCTATATCGGTATAACCAGAAAAATCAGCATATACTTGTAGCGAGTAACCATACAATGCCATTAGGTTTTCAAAACCAGTAAACATGGTAGGGTTATCAAATATTCTGTCAATAAAATTTACAGCAATGTAATCGCCAATAATTACTTTTTTTGTCAGCCCTTTTAATATCCAAAACAAGGCTAAGCCAAAGTTGTATTTGGTTAAATTGTAAGGTTTATATAGTTGAGGAATAAAGTCTGCAGCTCTTACAATTGGCCCTGCTACTAGTTGTGGGAAGAAGGAGACATAAAAACCAAAGTCTAAAATGTTGTTAACGGGTTTTATTTCTTTTCTGTAAATATCTACAGAGTAACTAATTGTTTGAAAGGTGTAGAAAGAAATACCAACAGGAAGTAATATTTTATCTACTTCAAAATGACTACCAGAAAACTCGTTTGTCCATTGGGCAAAATGATTAAACACTTCGTAATTAGTATGGAAAAAGGCGTTAAATGAGTCGGTAAAGAAGTAGGCATATTTAAAGTAACACAGTACAAAAAGGTTAATAATAACACTAAGGGCTACCCATATTTGTTTGCCTCGATCTTTTCTTGTTTTAAAGATTTGTTTACCAATAATGTAGTCGGAGAGGGTAGAGAAGAGGAGTATGCTTACAAATAAACCACTTGTTTTGTAATAGAAAAATAAACTAGCAAAGAATAAGAAAGCATTACGTAATCCTCTTTTTTTATGAACTATAGAATAGGCTAGTAGTACTACACCAAAAAATGCCCAGAAGAAAAATCCTGTAAACATTAATGGCTCTGTGTTGTTGTATATAAATATACTTTTTAGGTTTTCTACTCCAAAAAACCATGCGAACCAATCTCCTATGTTAGTTATTTCATTCAATATTAATTGTATCTA
>CBDUPT010000327.1:0-3124 GCA_965369165.1 uncultured Flavobacteriales bacterium
CACCAATATGCTCACAATCTGGAGTCCAACAAAATCTTGTTGCAACAGCAAAATGGTTATTCGCATCGTTAGAAACACCAGTTACAACATCATTATCAACCCAGCTAGTATAGTTGTAACTTGTTGATAGGGAAGGTATTTCAGCACCTTCATCAAAGATGTCAGAAATTATTTCAATATCAAGTAAATCAACAATAGTTGAATCTTCATAAACTATATTTCTACAATATTCAGCCCCATAACCTAGTTCTTTATCTCCAGGATTTTTCAGGTCAGTTGGAGGGGGTACCACCTTAATATTAAATATAATACTATCCTGAGATTTTCCATCACATCCTAGAGAATAAGCATTAACTTGAAAAGGGAAAGTTTTGCCAATTTCATCACATTCTGGAGTCCAACAAAAACGTTGGGCAACCGTACCGATATTCCATTCAGCCATTTCTACTGAATCAAATTGGTTAGGAGCGATAACAACTGAGTCATTCCAAGCAGTACCATTCCAATTGTAATAATAGTGTTGGTCACCATTTACATCTAAAGGAACTGTAGCTTGGTAAGCTCCTGAATCAAAGATAGGAGAGAACCATTCAAAGTATAATGTGTCAGTAGTGTTAATATCGTTAAAGATTAAATCTTTACAGAATTCATAGTTGTAAGGAATTTCAATGGTTTGTCCATTTTGAGGAACAAGATTTAAAAAGTTTGGTGGAGAACCACTTGTACAATTTAAACTAATATATTGTACATCTCTTCTTGTTTCTCCTATTTTAACTTTAGGACCATTTTGTGCAGTTGTAGTATCTCTAAATTCCTCTACAGTAATAGCGAATGTGAAAAAACCTTGTGATGTTGGAGCTGCTGTAATTAAACCAGTAGTAGCATTTACATTCATGGCAGGTGTGCCACCAACTATATTTGTTAAATTATAAGTTCCAGCCCAATTTAATCCATTATAAAATGGGTAAACACCAGACCCCGCACCATTTGGGCCAGCTAAAGGTTGGGTTAGTTTATATGCTAAAGAATCACCGTCTGGATCCAAAATAGGATAAGTAAATTGTTTAGGGCCTGAAGTACAGAAATAAGCATCGTTGGGGTAATTACCAAAATCAGGAGATGAATTTTGTCCTAATGCTGGGTCAGGCATCATTGCAAACCATGTCATATATCCACCAGCTTGAACATTAATAGCTAATGAATTTCTAGCACTAATGTGAGCTGAGACATAATACCCGTTAGAGTTATCAGGAATAAATAAATCAACACTTGATTCAAATATTCCCTCTTCAATTCTTACAATGTTAGGATCAGGAGTATAGCAAGGGTCTCCTAAAGGAACTAGTGTAAAAGGATTAGTTTTTGTTAATACTTGATTAGCAATTGGAGCATGAGTAACTGCATCGTATACTCCAATTGTAATTGAATTTGGCATATTGACTCCATTTACATCATCTCGATAAGCTCTTAATTTAAACCTATAGTTGTTTTGGCTCTGCCATTGAATAAAAATATCTCCACCAATTATGTGTGAGGCTTTTGAAAGAGGAAGCAATAAGAATGCTGCTAAAATTATTAATACTGTTTTCTTCATTTTTAATGTTTAAAATTTAGTTGTAAGATGTACAAATATAACAAAAGGTTGCATAGTTTAAAAAACACATAAAAAAAGCAGCTCTGTTAAAAGCTGCTTTTATATAATTTATTGTTATTCTTTTTATCTAAGAACAGTAACCATTCTTTGATCTAGTTTAACAGTTTCATTACCATAAGTACCATGTACAAGAACAAAATAAGTTCCGTCAGGTACATCACTGCCACCTTTGTTTGTTCCGTCCCACTCAAAGTCTGGATAATCAGTTTCATAAACTTTTAATCCCCAACGGTTAAATATTTCAACAGTTATTGCATCAGTACATGGATTCCATATACCGTTAATTTTGTAAACATCATTCATTCCATCTCCATTTGGAGTAATAACATTTGGAATAATGTCTAAACTATCAAAAGGAGGAACAACAACGTAATTAAATTCAATGGTATCTTGTATTGCTTCAGGACAATCAACTGATGACAATATAGCTTTCACTGGGAAAGTGCCACCAATATGTTGACAATCTGGAGTCCAACAAAACCTTGTTGCCACGGCAAAATGATTTTGAGCATCATTAGAAACACCTGTTACAACATCATCATCTACCCAACTTGTATAGTTGTAACTAGTTGAAAGTGAAGGTATATCAGCGCCTTCATCAAAGATGTCAGAAATAATTTTAATATCAATTAAATCAACAATAGTTGAATCTTCATAAACTATATTTCTACAATATTCAGCCCCATAACCTAGTTCTTTGTCTCCAGGGTTTTTTAGGTCAGTTGGGGGAGGTACAACTTTAAGATTAAATAAGATACTATCTTGAGACTTACCATCACAGCCTAAAGAGAAAGCATTGACTTGAAAAGGGAAAGTTTTACCTATATCATCACAATCTGGAGTCCAACAAAAACGTTGAGCAACAGTACCAATATTCCATTCAGCCATTTCTACTGAATCAAATTGGTTAGGAGGAATAACTACTGAATCATTCCAAGCAGAACCATTCCAATTGTAATAATAATGTTGATCACCATTAACATCTAAAGGAACTGTAGCTTGATAAGCTCCAGAATCAAAAATAGGAGAGAACCATTCAAAGTATAGTGTATCAGTACTATTTATATCATTAAAGATTAAATCTTTACAGAACTCATAGTTATATGGAATTTCAACTGTTTGCCCATTTTGAGGTACAGTATTTAAAAAGTTTGGAGGAGAACCACTTGTACAGTTCAAACTAATGTACTGTACATCTCTCCTTACTTCACTAATTTTAACTTTAGGGCCATTTTGTGCAGCAGTAGTATCTCTAAATTCTTCAATTGTAATAGCAAAAGTGAAGAAACCTAAATTAGTTGGGGCTGCAGTTATTAAGCCTGTATTAGGATTTATGTTCATTGCAGGAGTACCCCCCACCATATTTGCTAAACTATAACCAGCTTGATAAGTTAATCCAGGGTAAAATGGGTATGCACCTGATCCAGCACCACTTCCAGCTAATGGGGTAGTTAGTTTATAAGCTATAGA
>CBDUPT010000328.1:0-3120 GCA_965369165.1 uncultured Flavobacteriales bacterium
GGCATCTCCCCTGCTCAACTGCTTGCATTTTCAACAAGTTCAAGTGCTGCAACTTTACCAGTAACAATGGAACGTGTTGAAGAACATTTAGGTGTTGAAGAGGAAGTTGCAAGTTTTGTACTACCAATTGGAGCAACAATCAATATGGATGGAACAAGTTTGTACCAAGCTGTTGCAGCTGTATTCATAGCACAAACATTTGGTATGGATTTAAGTTTCGGAGCTCAATTAGGAATTATTGCTACTGCTACCCTAGCCTCAATCGGATCTGCAGCTGTACCTGGTGCAGGCATGGTAATGTTAGTAATAGTATTGGGGCAAGCAGGAATACCAGAAGCAGGGTTAGCATTAATTTTTGCAATTGACAGACCTTTAGATATGTGTAGAACTGCCGTAAATGTTACGGGTGATGCTGCCGTTTCAATGGTGGTTGCAAATTCTGTAGGAAAACTAAAAGAACCCCACGAGAAAAAATGGGATGATAATTATCAAAAATAAAAAAAGGGGAATACAATTGTATTCCCCTTTTTTTTATTTCGACTTTATTATTTTCTAACTACTCTCTTAGTTACAAAATGGTTACCATCAACTAATACCTCTACAAAGTAAACACCTGGCTCTACACCAAGGTTTAATTTAAACTGATTGTTTGGGGTGAATTGCTCGCTTAAAATGGTAGCTCCAAATACATTTTTAATATTAATAGTTACATCTGAAAACAAACCTCCTAAGTCAATTGTCAAATCACTTTCAGTTGGATTAGGATAAATCTGTACATTCTCAGTATTAAAATCTTTAACACTTAAGGGGTTTAATACAACCTGATTAGAAATTGAAGAAGGATAAGATATTGGTTTTTGTGAAGGAGAACAAGTTGTGCTTCTTACAGCCTCTATCTTGTAATAATTATTACTTGATAAAGGTGTTAAATCTGAATAAGTAAATGCTGTACTTGCAACCTGTGCCAATAAACTCATATTATTAGGTGATGAACCTCTATAAATGTTATAAGTAGGAAAAGAAAAACCAGTATAACCATCCCAAACTAAGTTGTTTTCATTATTTGTTCCAACACTAGCTGTAAGGTGAATTGTTTTATGATCACTACTTTTTATAGATTCTGAACCACAGCTATCAATAGTAGAAATTTTATATCGATCAGCTTTCTGTAAAGGGTTAGAGTTTACATCTATAAAAACACTTAGACTATCGTAATCTACAAAGCCAATTAAATTGTAGACATTGGCTTGGAAGCTCTCTTTATAAATATAGAACTGATCTGTATTTACCATAGCTGTTTTCTCCCAAACTATTATGTTTTTCCCTGTTATACTATCTACCGAAACAATACAAATTTGTTCTTCATAAGGAATACTTACATCAATATCGGAGGTATCTTTAGATATACACCCTAAACTATCGGTAGCATCAATATATACAGGCACATTTGCAGGCACATATATTGTTTGAACAGTATCCCCAGTTGACCATTGATAATTCGAATAATTACTACCTGCACTTAGAAAAACACTATCATTTGAACAATAAGAACCAGTAGGGTTGGTTATTATATTTCCACTTGGAGCAGGGCAATTCAATTCTGCAAAAGTTAAAATCACAGATGAATTAACACTATCTAACGGATCATAAACTTTAAGCTTCATTCTATTAATTACCTGTGGCCCAGGAACAGCCATTATGCCAATAAAATTAATTGAATCAGAGGGTTGGACTTCAATTGAATCAGTAAATCCAATTCCATCACCTGAAGTTATATTATGTATAAAGGTATCGTGAAATTCAGTCATAGCTAAACCTGTTCCCATGTCTTCATAAACTAAAGTTACTTTAAGTTTTAAAAGATTTGTTGTTGCATTATATAAAGTAATGATATCGCATGAATCATTAGCTGGATTATACACATACTCTTTTATAGCAGTTGTACTATCCATATTATAAGTAAATGTTTGTGCTTTCATTAAAAGAGCTGAAACTAAAAGCACAGAAAATAAAATTATTTTTTTCATCATATTAAATTTTGTTAAAATCAAAACTAATTTTTTTTTATAATAATCATAAATTTTAGTTGATAAATCACCATAATAAAATCTTTAAGTAACACTAAATCTTAATCCTTTTTGTTATTTTTATTTTTTCAATTTTTAATCAAAACATACCCATTTTACAATGAAAAAATTCTTCAAAATTTTCGGTTACACACTTCTAGTATTAATCTTATTAATCATTGCTCTTCCCTTTATGTTTAAAGGGAAAATAGTAGAATTAGTAAAAGAAGAAACCAATGCAATGCTTAACGCAAAAGTAGATTTTGGTGAATTTGATATGGGGTTAATATCAACATTCCCAAATTTTAATTTTGAAATAGAAAATGTAAAAGTAGAAGGAGTTGATAAGTTTGAAGGTATTTCATTAGCTGAAGTAAAAAACCTTTACTTAAAAGTTGATTTAATGAGTGTAATCAGTGGAGATGAAATTAATATTAAATCTATTCAAATTACTGAACCGACTATTAATGCTATTGTTTTAGCTGACACAACTGCTAACTGGGACATTGTAAAAGAAACTGGCGAAGAGGAAGAAGAAGTGGTTGAGGAAGAAAGTTCATCATTTAATTTAGCTTTAAAAGATGTTGCTATTATTAATGGTAATGTATCTTACATAGATGAAACCATGGATTTAGTTACCGAAATTAAGGGCTTAAACTTTAAAATGGATGGTGACATGACTGCTGATGTTACTACTTTAAACACACATACCACTATTGATGAGTTTAACCTAGTAATGGAAGGCATGAATTACATGAAAAAAGCTGTTGTAGTTGCAGATGCTGATTTAGAAGCCGATATGGCAAATTCAAAATATACTTTCAAGAAAAATGAGTTTAAGATTAATAAACTTGTTTTAGGAATGGATGGATGGTTAGCTATGCCAGCTGACGATATAGATATGGATTTAACTTTTAATGCTAAACAAACTGAATTTAAAACTATACTATCTATGGTGCCTGCTGTTTACATGACAGATTTTGCTTCGGTTAAAACTGCCGGTAAACTTGCGCTTGATGGTCATGCAAAAGGAACTTATTCAGAAACGAAACTA
>CBDUPT010000329.1:0-3100 GCA_965369165.1 uncultured Flavobacteriales bacterium
CTCAACAGTCGGGTTACCTCTTGAATCTAAAATTTGTCTTGCATGAATTTGTGCTATATAACTCATTTATTTTTTGGTTTTTGGTGTATGGTTTTTGGTGTATGGTTTTTGGTGTATGGTAATCACCTAAACACTATCAACCAAAAACTAAACACTAATTATTTCTTTTTCACTTCTCTAACTAAAACTTCATCTATCATTCCGTAGTCTTTGGCTTCTTGTGAAGTCATCCAGTAATCTCTGTCACTGTCTTTTTCCACATCTGCAAAAGACTTACCAGAGTGAGACGAAATAATATCGTATAATTCTTTCTTTAATTTTTTAATCTCATTCACTGTAATTTCCATATCAGAAGCTTGACCTTGAGCACCACCTAATGGTTGGTGAATCATAACTCTTGAATGTTTTAAAGCAGTTCTTTTACCTTCTGCACCAGCACATAATAAAACTGCTCCCATAGAAGCTGCCATACCTGTACAAATTGTTGCTACATCTGGCGCAATGTACTGCATGGTATCATAAATACCTAAACCAGCATAAACTCCACCACCTGGTGAGTTTAAATATATTTGAATGTCCTTTTTAGCATCAACAGATTCTAAGAACAACAATTGAGCTTGTATAATGTTAGCTACATAATCGTTAATTCCTGTACCTAAGAAAATAATTCTATCCATCATTAACCTAGAGAAAACATCCATTGAAGCAACATTCATTTGTCTTTCTTCAATAATTGTTGGTGAGATATAATCTGCATAAACAGAAGCATACTTATCGTAACTCGTACTGCTTATACCTGCATGCTTAGTAGCATATTTTCTGAATTCATCTTTATCAAACATATTGTAAAAGTTTATCGTTTTGAGAGGACTAATTTACTATATCTTATTGTTTTAATATTGCTTTTTATATTTTTTTAAGAACAAGTTTTGAACTGAATATTTAGTAATTTTCATTTTATGAAAAAGTTTTTCATCATATCATTATTATTACTTTCTACTGCAACTATTTTCAGTCAAGAAAAACTAAATCAACTCAATTTAGAAGATGACAAACAAGGCTTTCATGAAATATATTTAAATAAAAACTTAAGAGCAGTTAAAGATTCTTCAAAAGCTAGCTTTAAGATTATTGAATACTATGCAAATGGGAAGTATCATAGGCTCCCAACTTTAATTAAAAGCAACTATAAAATTATTTGCGATAAAAAAAATAGTTCAAAAATCAAATTAGAATATATGGATGGAGCCTATACTATTGTTGATAAAAAAGGAAAAGTGTTTATGGAACTTGAATACAAAAATGGAAGATGTATAGGTGTTCATAAATTTTACGATAAGCACGGACTATATCAAAAAAGAGATTATACTATTCATTGTGAAAAAGGAGAGTACTCTTTTATTGTCAGATTATATGACTCAAAAACAGGAAAACAAAAAGATAAAAGATGTTTGTTTGTAGAAAACAATATCTGGAAAGAGAAAATATTGAAATAAAAAAAAGCCCCACTTTCGTAATTCGTTAAACGTGTGTTGGCTTGTCCACGAAAAGAGCGAAATGAATTTTTGGTTAGCCAAGTTGGGGAGCTTGGGTGATAAAAACAAAAATTGATTTGGTTTTCGTGGTGGGTAGTCTAAAAGCTTTCGCTTTCAGGGGTGGTTCTTTTTAGCGGCAGTAAAAAGAACAGCAATAGATTCATCACTTCATTTTGTTATTCCAATTATCCTTCGACAGGCTCAGGATGACATCGGAAACAAAATATCGTTCTGAATGACGATAGCATATAAAAAAAGCCCCACTTTCGTGAGGCTTTTTTTTATTTCTTTTCGTAAGCTAACTTAACAAAGTCATCGTAGCTAATTTCTTTTTCTTTTAGCTTAAATGAGTTTTTATATAAAGTCATTAACTTGTTATCGTACATCATCATGTAAATGTTACGAGCTTCTTCTTCGTTTTGCAACACTCTGTTTGCAGTTTCAGTTAATTGCTCATCATCATTATTTGGCATTCCCATACCAGCCATTTGTTGTGCTAACAAACCTTTTGTATGTTCAATTACTTCTTCGTGCTCAACCTTAACATCATTATCTTTAATAATTTTGTTTTCGATTAACTGCCATTTTAAACCTTTAGCATAATCATCATATTCTGCTTCAATTTGCTCTGGTGTAATTGGCTTTTCGTTAGAAGCAACTATCCAACGCTTTAAAAATTCGTCAGGTAAATCTAACTTCAACTTTTTAATCAATTCTTCTTGCACGTCTGCTTTCAATTTTCTATCAGCATCAACAGACAAACCTCTTCCTAATTCTTCAGAAACTTTTGCTCTAAATTCTTTTACATCTTTTACATTTCCTGGTCCATAAAGTTTATCAAACAACTCAGCATTTAACTCCGCTGGAATAATTCTATTTACCTTATCAACTGTAAATTTAAATTTAGAAATAACTGTTGCAAAAGTAGCTTCATCAACACCTATAGCTGCTGCTTGATCTTTTACTTGTGGAGAAATAGTTCTAGGGTCAACATCAAAAGTATCTCCTGATTTAGCTCCAACCAATGCTTTTTGTAATTTCTTATCCGTTACTGCTTCAATAATAATTACTGAAGAATGACTAATTCCACCCTCTTTAACATTTCCTGTTCCGTCTAACTCCTCAAAGTTTCCAAAAACCATATCATCAGCTTCTGCAACATCTGGGTTACTCATTTTCCCATATCGCTTAGCAATATCATTAACGTATTTATCTACATCTTTCTCAGCAACCTTAATTTTGTAATAGTCAAACTTGTATTTATCACCAATCTTAACATCAAATTGAGGAGCTAAACCTAAATCGTAACGGAATTCAAAATCTGTTTGGTTTTCCCAATCAATTTTATCTTCCTCTCCCATTTTTGGTAACGGATTACCTAAAACGTCTAATTTTTCATCTTGGATATATTTATGCAAAGACTCAGATAAAATTTTATTGATTTCTTCAACCAATAAATTTGTTCCCACCATTTTCTTTACCATTCCCATAGGCACATGCCCTTTTCTAAATCCTGGGATATTTGCTTTTTTACGGTAATCTTTTAATTGAGCATCTACCTTATC
>CBDUPT010000330.1:0-3043 GCA_965369165.1 uncultured Flavobacteriales bacterium
ATGTACTTTGGCTATTTTGAGCAGCTATTTTTTCTTTGAAAATTTTTAATGAATCGAGATAAGCATTTTCTTTTTCTTTTTGATTAGTTTTTCTATAAACATCAATATAAAATAAATAAATATCGGTAATTGCTATGTTATCTAATGTAGGAATGTTTTTACTTACAATAGATAAATATAAAAGACATGAATCCAATTCATTTTGTTTAAAATAATAATTAACATAGCCTATATTGATGTAGTTGTTAAAATACTCATAATCACCACTGTTTATTGTTGAGTTCTCTTTTAGAGATAAGAAATCAGTATAGTACTTATTAGCTGTATCAATATTGTTTAGTCCAAGATGACAGGAAACTAACATGAAATTGGCTAATAAATTATAATACTACCCGTAGTGCATTTAAACTAAATTAACCTTTATTTTATTAATTTCTCTATTAAAGACAAAGTGATTTAAGTATTGAATGATAGTTAGAGCTGTTATTTTAGATAATATTCTGGTTTTAAATCCATCAAAAGATTTAGCATAATTTCTTCTAATCATAAACTGATCACAGAGTTGAGAAAATAGTGTTTCGATTCTCTTTCTGTTTTTTCTAAAAACATAAGGATGTTTCTTGTGATTTAGTTGGTTTTTTCTTGTTGGGATAGTAAGTTTTATATTACTCGTTTGAAATAAATCTAATTGATAATCAGATGATAAATAACCTTTATCCCCTAAAAGGGTACAGTCTTTAAGTTGATGTTTTACATCTTTTAAATAATGTATATCATGCACAGAAGCAGGACTAATATCTATACTTTTAAATACTCCTCTCACAGAGCAGACTGCATGAAGTTTATAACCATAATAACTTGTATTCTGAGAGGCACAAAACCCTCTGTTTGGCGAACTCCATGTTTCATTTTTACAAATAGCAGAACGATTACTTCTTGATAATTTACAAACTTCCAGAGGCATACTATCTAAAATGTAACAATCTTCAAATTCATTAAAAGCTTCCGACAATTTAAACCTAATGCTTTCAATATTAGGAAATAATCTTCTTTTTCTTCTATTATAAACACTTCGTTCTATTTTAGATTTTATCTCAATAGGTAATTCTCTGAATAATTGATACTCGCTATCAATCCCCATATATTCAGCAGTTAAATTAACCGAAATAAGTTCTAAATCTGTTAATTGAGGTAAACGTTTTTGGTTAAGAAAATTCTGTTTTAATTCTATTTTGTTCAGAGTTTCTAATATTATTTCGTAATTTGCTTTAAAGTTGTGCATATGTAAGTTTTTGTGCAATATTAATTTACTCACTTTTAGTGAATTGCACAACTTTTATTAATGCACTACGGGTTTTATTAATGATTAACAAAGTTTATATCGCCTTCTTATTTTTTATAGTAAACACTTTAAGCTTTGCTCAACTTGAACAAAAAATAACTGTTGGAGCTGGTCCCGAAGATTTTGTTTTAGATACTTTTGCTACCCAAGAAAGATTAATTATTTCTTGTGACCCTCGAAGAGAAAAAGATTCTGTTTTACAAGGAGACATTTGGGGATATGATTTTAAAACTCAACAAGTCTATATATTAACTCGTACAAACGAACCTAACAACTTATCATTTAATCCTCACGGAATATACTTATTAAAAGAAAAAGATAGTTTGTATTTATTTGTTGTTAATCACTATAACAAACATAAAAGCAGTGAAATAATTAGGTATTTTATGCAAGGAAATACTTTAACCTTTCAAAAAAGATTTAACTATAATTCTACAATTAATAGCGTGCTAGCTTTAGCAAAAAATGAGTTTTACATCACGAACGACAAAAAAATAAAAGGAAGTTTAGTTCATTATAAACATGATAAATACAACACTGTAGATAATAATATCCTATACCCCAATGGTATTAACATCCGAGACTCTATATTGTATCTCTCTACAACCATGAGTAATAAAATATATGCTTATCGAATAGAAAAAGACAATCAGTTAACAATGATTAACTCTATTGCAAAAGTAAAAGGAGCCGATAATATTCGTTTTTATAAAAATCTATTACTAACAACATCACATCCAAAATTATTAAAGGTGGTTAAACATTATAAAAAACCATCTAAAAAATCTCCTTCAATAGTGTATTCAATAAATCTAGAAACAAACGAAAAGAAAACACTCTTTGAAGATGACGGAACAAAAATAAGCGCAGCTTCAACAGCCATTATTTACAAAGGAGATTTATATATTTCTCAAATTTTCGAAAACTTTATACTCAAAACTCCTTATATCGAAAATTGATTTAATTACAAGAGGCTTCATAAAATACATATATATTCCTACTTTTACTCAATAAATATAAAATTCACTTTGCTAAAACAAATTACACAACTCATAAAACACGAACTCAGTTTAGAGCTAAAGCAAAAACATTTTGTTAGCTCTATCGTGCTTTATATTGTTAGCACTGTATTTGTATGCTATTTAGCTTTTGATGAGATTAAAGAAAATACCATTTGGAATGCTCTTTTTTGGATTATTATTTTGTTTTCGCTCACCAATGCTATTTCAAAATCATTTTTAAACGAAAACTCAAACAAACAACTTTTTCTTTATACGCTAATAAATCCAAGAGCATTAATATTAGGAAAAATCATCTATAACCTTATCCTATCAGTTGCTTTAGTATTTATAACTTTTATTATTTATAGCATTTTTGTGAAAACTGAATTAACTGACATCAATTACACTTTATTTACAGTTAGTGCTGTTATTGGTAGCATGGGTATTTCTTCAACCTTAACTATGATTAGTGCTATAGCATCAAAAACAAACAATAACATTGGAATACTCTCTATTTTAGCCTTCCCAATAATACTACCCTCATTATTATTATCATTACAACTATCAAATTTGGCTATTTTAGGTGGAGATTGGGACCAAGCTAGTGAATTTATGATTATGTTGGGCGCTATAAATATTTTAATTATAGCCTTATCATTTTTATTATTTCCTTACCTTTGGAGAGAATAACAATAGGCAT
>CBDUPT010000331.1:0-2995 GCA_965369165.1 uncultured Flavobacteriales bacterium
ATGGGTTAAAAGATGGCTTGGCAGATGAACAGGTCTGGGCCATTTTAAAAGATGATAAAGGGAATGATTGGATAGGGACTAATGGAGGTATCTCAGTGTTCAATAATGGAACTTTAATAAATAGCTATAGTGAAGGTAATGGATTGCCATACCAGCAAGTTAGATACATAAAATCTGACAAAAATGGTAAGATATGGATAGGGACTTGGGGTGGAGGAGTAATGGAGTTTAACTCGGAAGCCAACCGTTTTGAGATGACATATCGAGTTAATTCTTTTATGAATCAGCTACTTATTACTGCAATGAGTATTGACGATGATAATAACTTGTGGGTTGGCACAACAGATGGGTTAGTTTATTACGAAATAGATAATCAATTATCTAATAGATTAACCCAATCACATGGGCTATCTGGAAATGAAATAACTACAATTTTTACAGACTCTAAAAATGTTGTATGGGTTGGTTCTAGAGGTAGAGGGTTAAATAAAATTAAGGGAGATAAAATAGAAAATGTAGATTTAAAGGCAAAAATAACTGCTTCTTCAATTATAGAGGATGGTAAAGGTAATCTATGGATAGGGACTGAAGGGAAAGGTGTTTTAGTGTTTAATGGAGATTCTGTTATTAAAAAGTATGGATTGAATAATGGCTTGTTGTCAGATTACATATCTCTTTTAAATATAGATGATGATGGAAATATATGGATAGGAACGAATAAGGGGCTTAATAAATATGATGTAAAGAAAAAACAATTCTATTCTTATTCTGAAAAAATGGGGTATGTAGGTATAGAATCTAAGCCAAATGCTACATATAAAGATGTTGAGGGGAATTTATGGTTTGGGACAATCAAGGGAGCCATTAAGTTTAATAAGAACGAGGAAAGGTTAAATGAATTAGAACCTATTACTCAAATAACGGGATTTTCCGTAAATATGGAAAACAGAACAATGGAAGAGGGGCTTGAGTTGAGTTATAAAGAAAAATCAATCATTTTTAATTTTTCGAGTATTTGTTTGACTAATCCAGAAGAAGTTTATTATAAAGTAAAATTAGAACCTTTAGATGAAGATTGGCAATCAGCTACACAGCAAACTTATGTTAGTTATTCTCCTTTACCACCTGGGGATTACACATTTATGGTTAAGGCATGTAATAATAATGGGGTATGGAATGCTAATCCAATTACTTACACTTTTAAAATTATTCCTCCTATTTGGCAAAGAGCGTGGTTTATAATATTGGTTATTGTTGCATTAATAATTTCCATTTTCGGAGTTATTAAGTATAGGGAAAAACAATTAATAAAAGAAAAGAAGATGCTTGAAGATAAAGTGGAAGAACGTACGCAAGAGGTTGTCTATCAAAGTAAAGAGCTAGAGAGAAAGAATAAAGATATCATTGATAGTATTACTTATGCTAAGCGAATTCAAGACGCTATTCTACCTTCAAATGAGGCGTTTACAAAGGCTTTAAATCAGACCTTTATATTGTTTAACCCTAAGGATATTGTTAGTGGAGATTTTTACTGGCTAGCTGTTAAAGGTGAAAAATCTTTGTTTGCAGCTGTAGATTGTACAGGACATGGCGTTCCTGGGGCATTTATGAGTATTGTTGGTCACAATTTACTTGATAAAATTGTTGGTGAATATGGGATTGTTCAGCCTGCAAAAATCTTAGATGAATTGAATAAAGGAGTAGCGGCAACACTTAAAAATGAAGCTGGATCAGAAGGGATTAGAGATGGTATGGATATAGCTCTTTGTTGTTTTGATAAGAAGAAAAAAACAATTGAATATGCTGGCGCATATAATCCATTATATATTGCTAGTAATGAGGATTTATCTAATGATAATATTAAATTAACTGCTGATAATAATGATGGAGTAAAATTATTTGAGGTAAAAGCTAACCGATTCCCTATTGGTAATTATTCTGAAGAAACAAAAGAGTTTACTAATCATACCATTCAATTAAATGAAGGTGATACTGTTTATTTGTTCTCAGATGGTTATGCAGACCAGTTTGGAGGGGAAAATGGTAAAAAATATCGGTATAAACGATTTAAAGAACTGTTATTGTCAATAAATACTTTATCAATGGATAAGCAAAAAAAGTTCTTGGAGAAAGAATTTTTAGAGTGGATGGGTAATCATGAGCAGATTGATGATGTGATAATAATTGGGAGTAGATTGTAAAATAATATACTTTAAATTAAAAGCATTTTATAACTTTGTAATTTAAAGTATAACTATGTCAATAATCCGAATAACTAAAGAATTTAACTTTGAAATGGCTCATGCATTAGTTGGGCATGATGGGCCATGTAAAAATATCCATGGACATTCTTATAAATTTAATGTTACTGTAAAAGGTGATGTTAAGAATGGAACTTCGGATTCAGATGAAGGAATGGTGGTAGATTTTACTATTATTAAAAATATTGTTAAGAAGTTGATTGTAGATGAGTATGATCACTCTTTAGTTTTATGGGATAAAATGACCCTCGAAACAAATCAATTTGAATTTATGAATAAATTGATTTTAGTTCCTTTTAACCCTACCTGTGAGAACTTATTGATGCACTATATGGAGTTAATAAAAAATGAATTACCTAAAAATTTAACTCTAGACCATTTGTTGCTAAGGGAAACCCCAAATTCTTATGCTGAATGGTATCAGTCAGACAATTAAAACACTGAGAATTATCATTTTTTTTCCAAATTTCATTTTTGTATCTTTACAGAACTATGAAAAATTGCGTTGTAAAATATAAGGTTCGAGCCAAAATGGAGCTGAAGCGCAATCCAGAGTGATATTGATTAATTTATTCTTTATTAATCAATTATTAATTTTTAAAATATTTATGACTATTACTACTCAGATTTTTGTTTTCAAAATATTATTTATTTTTTTATTTAAATTAAATTATTTTATTTTATTTAGGAAACAAACAAAATTTATAAAATAAAATTTTATTTCTTTCAAATAA
>CBDUPT010000332.1:0-2985 GCA_965369165.1 uncultured Flavobacteriales bacterium
ATAAAGAGGTTTTGAATAATGGAGAAATGTCTGCTAAAGGTGGTGGTGGATTAGGAATGATAGATATTGCTAGGAAATCTGGAAAGAAATTAGAGTATAATTTTGAGCCAGCTGCTGAAGGGCATTCGTTTTTTAGTTTAAATGTAAAAGTTGCACAATAATAAATAATATTAAAAATGGAAGAATTAAAAATAGAAGGATCACCAAAAACTCCAACAATCGAGTTTAACCCAAGCACAGGGTATTTATTGGTAAGAGGAAGATCAATCCCTGAAAATTCAATTGAGTTTTACAAACCTTTAATTGAGATTTTAGAAGCTTACAATCAAAGTTCGCAAGCTAACACTAAGGTTGATGTTCAGTTAGAGTATTTTAATACAAGTTCTTCTAAATGTATCTTAGATGTTTTTAAGAAATTAGAAGCAATTAACTCTGGAAGCAGCGAAGTTACTATTAATTGGTACTATGAAGAAGATGATGAAGATATGTTAGAAGCAGGTGAGGATTACCAAGCAATTATTAATGTGCCTTTTAAAATGATTGAAGTAGAAGAAGAGTAATATATTACTCTAATCATATAATAAAAAAGCCGCTTATTTAAGCGGCTTTTTTATTGTTAGCTAAGATATGCGCTAATTTTTCCATTCTTGAACTCTAAAGAAATATGATTTTGAAGAGTTGTAGAAAGAGCAAGTCCAACATAATGTGTTCCAATAGGATATGTCTTATGGTTTCTGTCAACCAAAACAGCAGTTGACATTTTTTTAACAGGAAAATCAAGGAGATATTTAACGCCATAAATTAATGCTCTTCCAGTATTTAACACATCATCTATTAAAATAACGACTTTATTATCTAGTAGATTAGTGTCTATATCAAGCTCACCTTTATTTGTTTGTAAGTTATTCTTGTCCAAAGTTAGTTTAGCAAGAGTAATGTTAGATTGAGAGATTAAACTTAACTTCTCATAGATTTTTTCAGCAAATAAATATCCTTTTTTAGCGATACCAACAATTATAATTTCTTTCTCATTACAATTATCTTCATAAATCTGATATGCAATACGATTAATCTTTTGCGATATCTGTAAGTTATTTAGAATTATTGTTTTGTTGTTTGCCATTTTATTATTTAATATGGATATACTCCTCATTAAAATATACCTTATCTCCAGCTCTTAATTTTTTTCTTTTACGAAATTCAACTACATCGTTACATTTAACTAAGCCTTCCTCAACTACAATTTTAGCTTCAGCTCCTGACTCTACAAGGTTTAACAATTTAAGAAGTTTTATTAATTCTATATAGTCTTGAGATAAATTAAACTCAATTTTATTATTGGACATAATCTGGGTTTAAAAAATCATTGATTGATTTATTAAACTCTTTAGGAGATTCAAAATATGGGTGGTGTGCACATTTTTTTATCACTTTAAGTTCACAACCTGTAATACCTTCTTGAATAGATTGATTTGATAAAAAAGGAACATTATCCATGTCTCCAATAATAAGTAATGTTTGGCATTTAATTTTATCCAATCCTTCATTGGTAATATCAAAATTAAAAAAAGTTCTTTCTAAAAGACTACTTACAATTAATAAGCTGTTTGCAGCATCAGAAGTAAATGTCATAGGTTCATATAATTCTTCTATGTTATTTTGATCTGCTAAATTAGTTTTATCTCCAAGAAGAAGAACTTTTCTGAAAGCCTCTTGATCTCTATTTTCAAATTCTTTAGACATCATAGTTTGAATTAGCTCTTTCGTATCTTCATCTTTTCTTTTTTGCTGCATGTTAGCAAAAGTTTGATCGAAATAATCTGAATTAGAAGGTGCAGGAGCAACTAGCATTAGTTTATCTAAATTTTCAGGGTATTTTAAGCTATATTTTAACGCTAACAATGCTCCCCAAGAATGACCTAGAAGTTTTACTTTTTCAATTTTTAAGTAATTTCTTAAAGCTTCTAAATCTTCAACGTAGGTTTCAATATTTATACTTGAGGTATCAGAAGGAAAGTCTGTTTTTCCGCAAGCCCTTTGATCATAAAAAATGATTTGATAATTTTTAGCTAAAGTTTTGAAATGAGGTAATAAGTAATCATGATTTATACCAGGGCCTCCATGTAAAACTATAATTGGATCACCACTACCCATTTTTTCAATAAAATGGTTAATACCATTTATCTCAACTGTTTCTTGGGATGTTTCTATGGGAGCTTCTTCATTATCAGAAACAGTAGTAGTTTCATTTGAATTACCTTGGTTATCTGATTCTGAAGAACCACAACCAATTAGAATTAAAGAAATGAGAGAGGCAAAAAGTACTTTTTTCATAAAAGTTATAAATCTAAATTAGACCCAAAGATAATAAGAATAAGTAAATTATAAAATTAAACCTCCTTAAGGTCACTAATTGTTTGTGTTGGATTGTTAGATTTAAAAACAAAGCTGCCAGCTACAAGAACATCGGCACCACAGTCTAATAATTTTCTTGCATTTTGGTCAGTTACTCCTCCATCGATTTCTATTAATGCGTTTGAGTTTTTATCAGTAATTAAAGCTTTTAATTCTTTTACTTTATTATAAGTGTTTTCTATAAAGGATTGGCCGCCAAAACCAGGGTTAACAGACATTATACATACTAAATCAATATCGGTAATAATATCTGTCAATAGATTTATATTTGTGTGAGGATTTAACGCAACTCCTGCTTTCATCCCTGCATTTTTTATTCGTTGTATTGAACGGTGTAAGTGAGGACATGCTTCGTAATGAACCGTTAAAATATCCGCTCCAGCATCGGCAAAATCATCTATAAATTTATCTGGCTCAACAATCATTAAGTGAACGTCAAAAGTCTTTGTAGCATGTTTTTTTATAGCTTTAATAACAGGCATCCCGAATGTTAAGTTTGGAACAAAAACGCCATCCATTACATCAATATGATACCAGTCAGCCTCACTCTTGTTGAGCATTTCGCATTCA
>CBDUPT010000333.1:0-2920 GCA_965369165.1 uncultured Flavobacteriales bacterium
TAAAAGTCAATCTAGGTTTAGGTAGAGATTATAACCACTTTTTCTTTTTAAAGTAGATTATCATTCCTATAAAAATAACAAGCATTAATCCCCACACGCCAAGGTAACCATACTTCCATTTTAGCTCAGGAATAAATTCGAAATTCATACCATAGATTCCAGCAATAAATGTTAAAGGAATGAAAATGGTAGAAATAATAGTTAAAACTTTCATTATTTCATTCATCCTGTTACTTACACTTGTATGATATAAATCCATTATACTTGACAAACTGTCTCTTTGAGATTCAATCGTATCGTTTACTTGGATGATGTGTTCATAGACATCCCGTAAATATCTTTTGGTACCTTCTTTAAATAATTTAGTGTCTTTTTCAAGTAGTGATACAGCTTCTCGAAGTGGATTAACAGCCTTTCTTATTGCAATTAATTGCTTTTTTAGACGTTGAATTCTTTGAAGAATATCGGGTTCAGGATCTTTTAATACTTGTGTTTCTAGTTCTTCGGTCACATCACTAAAATGCTCGGTTACAAAAAAGTAATTATCTACAACAATATCCATTAACCTGTATAGTAAATAGTCAGCGCCTAATTTTCTAATATTTCCCATACTTCCTCTTAATCTTTCACGAACAATATCAAATACATCGCCTTGTTTTTCTTGAAATGATATCAACCAATTTTTACCTAAAATGAAGCTAACTTGTTCTGTGATAATAGATTTTCTATCTTTACTTACCCCTAACATTTTGAGAGTTACAAATGTGTAGTTGTCAAATTCTTCAGTTTTAGGGCGATGATGAGTATTTAATATATCTTCAAGCAAAAGAGGGTGTAAATCAAAGTTTTTACCAAGCCTATCAATCATATCAACATTATGTAAGCCGTCAATATTTATCCAGCTAACAGTTTTGCTCTCTTTTAAAGGGAAGACTTCTTCAATTTTTTTACATGTATATTCTTCTAAATTAGTTGAGTTATAATCAATAACAGAAATAAGAGTTTTGTCTTCCTTTCTACTCCCAACATGTATTAGGGTTCCGGGAGGCATTCCGGTTTTTTTATGAAATTGATTAGTTGAATTATTCATCATCTGAAGGTTTTGAATTTGAAGGTAAATCATTTTTATAAACAATGGTTCTATATGGGAATGGTATTTCGATACCTTCTTTATCGAAACGTTTTTTTATTGCTCGATTAATGTCACTATGCATTTGATAAACTTTTTGAGGGTCGTTAGCCCAAACATAAGCTCTTAGGTTAACACTAAAATCGCCAAATGTAAGTAGCCTAGTATTAACTTTATGCTCTCCATTCTTTATTTGTTGCTCAGTTCTGGCATCAATACAGTCTGGATGTTTTGCACCTTCTTCTTCCATTATTTTTAAAGCCAAATCAACATCACTATCATAACTAATTCCAATTTCTATATATCTACATACTTTCGAATCTTCAATGTTATCGTTAACTATAGTCTCGGCACTTATTACGGAGTTAGGAACTATAATTCTCTTGTTTTCAAAGTTGATGATTACCGTATGTCTTAGTGTTATATCTTCTACAATTCCGTATTCAAGTGTGCCAACTTTTATCATGTCTCCAACTCTAAAAGGTTTAAAGATTACAATGAATATTCCGCTAATAATATTAGCAAAAGCTGCTTGGGCAGCAAAACCAATAACTGCCACCAAAATACCAGCACCTGCAAAAAGAGTGTATGCTAAAGCCTTAAGCCTAGGTGTTAGAGATAAGATAGCTCCAATAGCTATAAGCCATATAATTAAAGAGACTGCATTTTTGAAAAATCGATACCTTGTTTTATCAAGGTTTAATTTTTCATGAGCAGTAACAAAAGATTTGTCAATTAGCCATCTAATTACACGAGTTAGAATAATTGCCCCAATTAAAATGATTGAAATTAGAATAGCCAATTTCCAATCAGTATAAAATTCTTTTAAGTATTTCATAGAATAAAGATAAAACTACTTTTTAATATTAATATTCATGTCTGGTAGACCAACAATTTGAAAAGTTGCAGACGCAAAATTAATTGTACCATTTGAGGCTTCAATCTCTTTTAATATTTTTTTGAATAAAGCTGTTTTAGTAGCTCTTCTTCGTTTGTAATCAACAACATACCTTAATGTAAATTCTACCCAGTTATCATTAACCACCATAGTTACCATAGGTTCTGATTGGGCATCTTCTAATCTAAAGTTGTTTTGTAAAACCTCCCATTGTTTTTTAGAAATTTTTGATAAGTCTCCAATAATTTCATTTCCAGACTCTAATATTATGCTTTCAGCTTTATCATAATCACTTCCAAATTGAATAGGAATTTTTATTTCATCCCATAAAAATGGAAATTCACCAGAATAATTAAAAACAGGTTCTTTAAAAATGAAGCTATTAGCTATAAACACGATTCTACCATTATATAAATCACCATCAACCCATTGTCCAGTTTCCATAATAGTTGTTCTAAGAACTCCTATGTCCATTACATCACCTTTAATGCCACCCAATTGAACTCTATCTCCTGTTTTATAGAAGCCTCCGAATAATATTGCTAACCATCCAGCAAAGGAGACGATTACTTCTTGAAGTGCAAATGCTATACCCGCACCAGCAACTCCAAATGCAACGGTTAGCCCTCCTAATTTTTCACTATAAACTATTGTTATCAGTAATATAGTTAAGAAATAGCCTATAAAGTTGCTAAACTTGTTGGCTTTGTAGTGGTTGTCGTTTTCCTTTATTTTAGAAAAAAGCCTTTTTTGAATAACTTTTATTAGTAGCCAAATAATACAGAAGCCAAGTATTATTATGGCAATTTTGCTGTAAGTAGGGTCTGCTATGTAAGTTTTTATTTTATCAATCATGAGGAGGGTTTCTCGTTATTATTAATGTTAACATTAAA
>CBDUPT010000334.1:0-2911 GCA_965369165.1 uncultured Flavobacteriales bacterium
GTTTGAAGCTGATTTATTGATATCGTCTTTATATTCTGTTAAATCATTTTCAATGATTTGCTGTTTGTAAACTTCATAAATTCGATAGGTTCCACCAATTCCCCATCGGAAATGGTTGTTTTTAGTTCGGCCAACAAAAACTGATGTTGAGTGGACTCCTTTTTTTTGCGTTCCAACAGGACCATCTTTGTCTCCATACTCATGAAAACCTAATCCATAACTTACTCCAGTATCATAACTTTTGGATGGACTATCTGATTTTATTTTAGTTTTAGTTAATTGATAATGCTTTAAATCTTTATTGTAAAACTGTGCTGATAAACTTAATAATGCAGAGTTTAATCCAAAATTTGGTAATTGTGTATGCCCATTTGATGCATGAGAAAAAATGAAACCTAATTTTAAGTTCATTCCATTTTTTTCTGATATTACTTTATAAGCTCCTGCCTGAAATGACCAAGTAAATGGAGAACCAACGTCTACGTTCCTAGGGTTTGTAATACTGTCGTAAAAAGTATCAAAATATGCAGCTCCTATTCCAATTTTTAAATAAGATGGTCTAGAAGATTTATTGAAAACATTTAAGGAGATGAATGTCATAGCACTAAATTCATTACCAAATATTTCGTTATTTCCAATGTTAGAGTAGAATAATGATATGCCTGTTTGTGGAAAATTGTAATATTTTGCCCAACTGCTACTTGTATCGGTTTTAAATGAGCCTATACTTATAGCTAAACCATGTTGTAAATGTGTGTTAGGAAAATTAGCTAAGTAGTTTGGAACAACTCTGCCAATCATATATTCGGGTTCAAAAAATAAAGTGTTTTTTTTTGTTTCTTGAGCAAAAGAGGTTGTGAAAGATAATAGGAGGGTGAAGAACAGAATTGTTGTTTTATAATGTTTAATGAGATAGAAATTGTCAATTCGAGTGATTTTTGATTTTTTTGTTCTCGATAATTTCTGAAGCGAGTTCAGAACACTCGAACTGATAAAATCAAAAATTGTATCGAGAATAAAATTTCGCATTAATTATTATTAAATGTATAGGTGTAACCTAAACTAAACTCGGTAAAGTCGGCTTTGCCTAAGTTGGCATTAATGTTTCCACCAACAAAAAAGTTGTGTTTTGGAAGTTTGTTGGTGTTAAACAAATATAGGTTAACCCCTAAACGAGTTGCTATTAATTTCATTAATTCAATTCCAATTTTATCACTTTGATGAAACTCTCTATAAAAAGGTTTGTAAAGATTAACTCCTAACTCTACATCCATACTTACATGGCTCATTAAAAATTCATTGCCCACATAAAACACAAAAGTAGATGAAGATAAGTTAGGATTATCACTTAAACCTTCAATGTAGTTTTCGGTTAAATGAGTTCGGTATTGCTCATAAAACTTATAAGTTAATCCTGCTCTTAGTTTTAAATGTTTGTTGTAAATATATCCTGCTCCAAATGAAGAAGCATATACTGGTAATATTCTATGTTCTTTTGGACCTTCTTCCCTGTTTTGACCATGCCAACCAAACCCTTCTCTAAAGTGAATAAAGAATTTTTTTGGAGAATGATTTTTGCCTTTTATTCTTCGAGGTGTTTCAAGAAGGTTGTCTTTGCGTTTATAAAACTGACCAGACAAGCTAAGTAAAGCCGAATTTATTCCCATATTTGGCATTACGGTATGTCCATTAGATTCGTGAGAAAAACCAAGGCCCATTCTTAAATTAAAATTTTCGGTAGCCATTAAGTTACGATACAGAAACAATTTAAATTCCCAAGTAAAAGCAGAGCCAATCATGTTGTTGGTAATATTGGTAACACTATCAAAATGAGTAGTAAAATAAGATATTCCCATCCCTATTTTAAAATGGTAATCGGCTTTAGCTTTATTGAAAACAGGAAACGATGCGTAAGGGTTAATGCTGAACTGGTGCCCAAAAACTTTGTTATTGCCAAAGTTGGCATAGTTTAACATTATACCAGTTTCGGCATAATTGTAATATTTAGCCCAGCCACTTGAATCGGTGTTTTGTGAACCTATGTTTAAGCTAAAGCCCTGCTGTAGAGTTGTTTTTGGGAAAGTGTCACCATAGTTAGGGATAATCTTGCCTATAAAATATTCGGGTTGGATATAAGATTGGCGTTTATTTTCGTTTTGCGAAAATGCTGTTATAGTAAATATAATAGCTATAAATAATCCTATGTGTTTTAATAAGTTGATGCAACAATTTTTAGTGTTTCCAAAAATAGTTAAAAGGAGGGACTTTTAAAGGGTGTTGAGTATTGAGTGATTTGTGTTGAGGATACTTGTTTTTGATAAACAAAGTATAATTAATTATTATATTGAAAATTCTTTTTTGTTGAAAAATCAAAAATGGTGTTCTTATAATTACTTGATTTATAGTCATAAAATCGAAGTGCAAACTTTTTTTTATTCAAACAATAAATTAAAGCTGTTTTTATGTTCATTGTATCTCCATGGTTAAATAATGTATCTCCTTCTTCATTTTGAGCAAAAGTTAGAATAATACTATCATTTTTCATATTTAGCCAATACTCTCCTTGTTCTTCTGAATTCAATTTTGTATCTGTGAAAATCTCTTTCCATATATATTTACCTGTTGGGGAAAATTCACAGAATATAGTCTTATCAATATATTCAATTCCATACCAACAATCTTTTTGATATTCCCAGGTTAAGTTATATTCCCATTTGTTAATTATTAAAGAACTGTCTAAAATAAAAGGTATATATGTTATATTGCAAGAATCTTTGTTTGCCATAACAAATCGAATAGGGATTTTATTATTGTTTATAGAACCTTCTTTATTAATTTCATCTACAGTCGGGTTGCACCCAAAGATTAAAAATAAAGGACAAATGAGTATATAAAGTAGAGTTTTAATCAT
>CBDUPT010000335.1:0-2906 GCA_965369165.1 uncultured Flavobacteriales bacterium
TGGATTAACAGGTCAATTATTTAGAGAATTTGCCATGGTTGTTGTTGGAGCAATAGTTATCTCTACTTTCATAACACTGTCTTTAACCCCAATGATGAGTTCTCGATTATTAAAAAAGAGTACCCGAGAAAATGCGTTAATGCGTGCTTTTGGTAAAATAGTTAATGTATCGATAAAGCGTTACGCTTCTTCATTAAAAAAGTTTATGGAAAAACGATGGTTGGCTTTCCCAATTTTTGCAGTCATGTTAGCTAGTATTTTCTTAATAGGCTCTCAATTACAATCAGAATTAGCACCACTTGAAGACAAAAGTCAGTTAAGAATTATTTCTACAGCACCCGAAGGAACATCTTTTGAAGCTATGGATGCTTACCAACTTGATTTGATGCATATGATGGATACTTTACCTGAAAAAGCATTTTTATTAGGAGTTACTTCTCCTACTTTTAGAGCTTCTACATCGGTAAACAGTTCTTTTATCCGAACCACTTTAGTTCCTCCAAGCGAAAGAAAACGTTCACAAAATGATATCGCTAACGAAATCAATCAAAAACTAAAACAATTTACTTTTGCTAAATCTTTTGTTGTGCAAGAAGCCACTATCCAAACAAGTAGCAGTGGAGGTAATAAATTACCTATTCAATTTATTTTGCAAGCACCAGATTTAGGAAGACTAAAAGAAGCTTTACCTACTTTTATGGATAAAGTGCAAGAAAGCCCTGTTTTTAGTGTTTCTCAAGTTGACTTAAAATTTAATAAGCCAGAGGTTACCATTAACATTAACCGGAATAAATCACAATTAATGGGTGTTAGCATTGCTGATGTTGCTACAACTCTTCAAACTTTTTTAAGTGAGCAGCGTATGGGCTATTTTATTAAAGATGGTAAACAGTATTACGTGTTAACAGAAGCGATCAAATCTAAAAGAGACGAACCTTTAGATTTGAATAAAATAAGTGTTAAAAATAAATCTGGAAACATGGTAACACTCGATAATTTAGTTGACATTGATTTTATTAGTCGTCCTCCATCATTATTGCGTTACAACAGATATACATCTGCAACAATTGAAGCTGATGTTGCACCAGGCTATGCGTTAGGTGATGGAATTGATGAAATGAGAAAAATTGCTGAGGAAGTTTTAGACGAATCTTTCAGTACTGCTTTAGGTGGTAGTGCCTCAGATTTTGCAGAAAGCTCTTCAAGCACTACCCTTATCTTTGTATTTGCATTAATATTGGTTTACCTTACTTTAGCTGCTCAGTTTGAAAGTTTTAGAGACCCGTTAACCATTATGCTTACTGTTCCTTTAGCATTAGCAGGAGCATTACTTACTTTATGGGCTTTCGGACAAACATTAAATATATTCAGTCAAATTGGAATGGTTGTTTTAGTTGGTATTGTTACCAAAAACGGTATTTTAATTGTTGAGTTTGCCAACCAAAAACGCGATGCAGGAATGTCATTAAAACAAGCCGCAATTGAAGCAGCTTCAGAACGTTTTCGACCAATTTTAATGACCAGTTTATCTACTATTTTGGGAGCATTACCAATTGCATTAGCTTTAGGAGATTCTTCTACCAGTAGAATACCTATGGGATTAACCATTATTGGAGGTTTAATTTTAGCATTAGTTTTAACATTATACATTATCCCTGCTTTGTACACTTACATTGCAAGTAAAGAGAATAAAATTATAGATGAAGCAGATTTTAATTAAAATAGTAGCAATCATAGCGGTTTTTACAATTAACCAAGCTTCAGCACAAACGCTGCAAGAGTTAATTAATACCGCCTTGCAAAACAATTACCAAATTAATATTGTAAAAAACGAAGCTACAATAGCTAGTAATAACAACGTTATTGGTAATACTGGCATGCTTCCAAGTGTAGATTTAAATGGAACTTATTCCAACTCATTTAACAACACCAAGCAAGTTTTTGCTGATGGTACAATCAGAGAAGGAAGTAATGCTAAAAATACAAATCTTAACATATCAGCATTAGCAAATTGGACTGTTTTTAACGGTTTTAGCGTTTATGCAAAAAAAGATCAATTGGGTTATTTAGAGGAGCTAGGTCAGCTCAACTCTAAGTTTTATATAGAGCAAACGGTGTCTGATATTGTTACAGCTTACCATCAAATAGTGTATGAAAAACAATTGTTAAACAACTTCCAACAATCTCTTAGCATCTCTTTATTTAGGCTAAACCTAGAGAAAAAAAGAAAAGCTATTGGAGCTGGAAAAGCAATGGATTTTGGTCAAGCATTAGTAGATTACCAAACAGATAGTATTCGTTTAATTGCACAAGAAAATGCGATTAAAGCTTTACAAGTTGATCTCAACAATATTTTAAGCACAACGTTAGAAAATGAATTACAAATAAGTGATAAGGAGTTTAGTTTTACAGTTATTCCATCAAAAGACAGTTTACTTCAAAATGTTGAAAATGCCAACAATCAATTAGCACAACAACGTTTACAAGAATTAATTGCCGAAACAGAATTACGAATGTCTAAAGCCAGTCGTTCTCCTAAAATTGATTTATTTGGTGGGTATCAATACTCAAAATCTACCGCTGCTGTAGGTTTTTCTAACTCAAGTCAAAATTACGGACCTACTGTTGGCATTAGCGTGAGTTTTAATTTATATAATGGAGGTGCAACTAATAGAGCAATAAAAAACACAAAACTTTATACCGAAAACACAAGCTTTACAAAACAACAAGTTACTCAACAAGTTAATGCCGATGTTCTTAATTTTTATAACGAGTATAACGCTATTACTACTCAAATTACGTTGGCAAAAAGCAATGTAGCAGAAATGACTAAAGTTTATAAAATTGCTGAAGAACAATTAAAACAAGGAGCAATAAATGGTTATGATTTTAGATTAACACAAATG
>CBDUPT010000336.1:0-2893 GCA_965369165.1 uncultured Flavobacteriales bacterium
TATGCAATGGATGAATTAAATAAAGCAATGTAATTACTATAGTCAATAGTATACTGTAATTCTTAAATGTAACCTTTAGCACTTGGAAAATCAACATACATGTTATTGCATATAACAGAATATTAATAAAGTGACTAATATTTGCTTGTGTTAACTTATCTTTTTTCTTTTTCTGATCTTTCGTCTGAAAGGGAGGTAATCTTTTAAATAGCTGCTTTTCTAATGCAAATGAAATTGTGGTAATAGGTCTATAATCATAAACTTGTTTTTTATCTTTTGCATAACGAGACCTTAAAATTTTTGGGATTGCCTTAATCCCTCCTTCCACGACACTATCAACCCTATCAACAATAATGTTATCATCTAATGAATATTCGTTATTAATACCATTACCATAAATAATAAAAGTGATTACTAGAATAAAGATATAATACCTAGAGTCTTTTATTTTAGATAGATTGATTTGCATGCTTACAAAAATAAAAATTAAATTCATTTATTATGCCCCATTAATAACAACTACCAACTAAATAGAAAAACATTATTATTATATTTGTTATCACCCTATTTTAAATATGGCTACAAGCATAAAATATATCAGCGAATTCTTCCCGGAAGAGAAATACACTAACGATGATTTTTTCAAAGAGTTCCCCCAATTAGAAAAACAAAAAAAATCTCTTGAAAAAATTGGGGTGGAAAACCGCCATATTATTTCTAAATCTGAAACATCATTAGATTTAGCCATTAATGCAGCAAAAAAACTCTTTGAAGAACATCCTGTTCAACCCAATGATATTGATTTTATTATTTTTTGTTCTTTAGAGTTCGAATATACTCTTCCGAGCACCGCTGCAGTTTTTCAAGATAAACTAGGTTTGTCAAAAAATATCGGAGCTATTGATATAGTGTCTAGTTGCACTGGTTTCATACATTCTTTAAGTGTTGCCAAAGGACTCATGGACACAAATGGACATCAAAATATTTTGATGTTATTTCCTTCTTCACTCACTAAAGAATTTCACTCTAAGGATTATAATTCTAAGTTTATCTTTGGCGATGGAGCTACTGCAGTTCTTCTAAAGAACCAAAAGGAAAACTCAATTGGTCAATTTGTATTTGGAACTGATGGGAGTAGAAAAGATTACATCATAATTAAAGATGGTAGAGGTAGAAACCCTATAAATGAATCTTCATACGCTGACAATATAAATGAATATGGTAATGTATCTTGTAATGCTAATTTTTTCATGAACGGCACAGGTGTTTTCTTATTTGGAATTAAAACGATACCTCAATTAATTAAAGATATTTTAGCTAAAAACGACAAAACTATTGATGAAATAGATTATTTCGTTTTACATCAGGCAAATGAATTTTTATTAGATTCTATTAGAAAAAAGGCTAATATCCCAAAAGAAAAATTTATCATCCACCTTAAAGAAACAGGAAACACTGTAGCATCTACAATACCTTTAGCTTTAAACTCACTTATGAAAAAGGATAAAAACCTATCTGGAAAATCCGTTTTAATAGCAGCATTTGGAACAGGCTTAACTTGGGGAGGGACAATTGTTAAATTCTAAAACTGTTAGTATTTTTATAATCTATTAATTTAAAGTATAACTTATGAGTTTAGATGTTTTTGTTAAACAAGTTGAAGAGGAAATAGAAGATCTAGAACCTGGAACTTTAACAGCTGATAAAGATTACCGAGAAATCGAACAATGGAGCTCTATGTATGCTTTAATTTTAATAGCTATGATAGATACAGAATATGATGTAACCATTACTGGTGAAGATTTAAAAAACTGTATAACACTTAGGGACTTATACACTACTGTACTTAGTAAAAAATAATGAGTAGCTTTTCAATTTCTAATGTAAAAATTGCTGGAATTGCTGCATGTTTTCCTCAGCAAAAAGAGTCTAACCATGACTATGATTGGATTACTGAGAAAGAAAGAAACTTACTGATAAAAACTACTGGTATTGAGGAACGTAGAATTGCTAAAAAGGGAGTTGTTACTTCTGATTTATGCTATACAGCTTCGGAAAAATTAATTAATGATTTAGGCTGGGACAAAAGTGATATTGGAATTTTAATTTTTATTTCACAATCTCGTGATTACTTTTTACCTGCTACTAGCATAATCTTACAAGATAAATTAGGGTTAAAACAATCAACCATGGCTTTTGACATTAGCCTAGGTTGTTCAGGTTATGTTTATGGCCTATCCGTAATTAGTAGTTTAATGCAAACAACCCAAACAAAAAAAGCCTTACTATTGGTTGGAGATGTATCATCAACCTCCCTTAACAAAAGAGACAAAAGCACCTACCCTTTGTTTGGGGATGCAGGCACTGTCACTGCCCTTGAACTAAACTCAAACAAAAATGAAATGAGTTTTGATTTACATAGCGATGGTTCTGGGTATGACGCAATTATTATTCCTGATGGAGGAATGAGAAACCCTATAAACGATGACTCCTATACCGATATAGAGATAGATAAAGGAGTTTGGCGTTGTCCAAGAAATTTAAGCCTAAACGGTTTAGATGTTTTCACTTTTTCTATCACAAAAATTCACCCCCACATTATTAAATTGCTTGACAACTCAAACAAATCAGTTGATGAAATAGATTATTTTGTTTTCCACCAAGCCAACAAACTTATATTAAATACTATTAGAAAAAAATTAAAAATTGAGGAAGAAAAAGTACCTCTTTCTCTCAAAAAATATGGCAATACAAGTTCAGCTTCAATTCCGCTAACTATTGTAACCGAATTAAATAAAGAAGCTTCATCAAAAAAGTTATCATTATTACTTTGTGGTTTTGGTGTTGGTTTATCGTGGGGTTCTGTAATTTTAGAACTTGATAATATTTGTTG
>CBDUPT010000337.1:0-2886 GCA_965369165.1 uncultured Flavobacteriales bacterium
GCCCCTAAAGCTGTCGTAATTGTTGCTACTATTAGAGCCTTAAGACATCATGGTGGCGCAACCAAAGATCAATACAATGATGCAAGCACAGAAAGAGTTGGCAACGGTTTTGCTAATTTAGAGAAGCATATTGAAAACATGAAAAAGTTTGGATTTAACCCTGTTGTTGCCATCAATGCATTTCCATCTGATTCGGCTGAAGAAATTAAATTAGTTCAAGATAAATGCAGTGCTGTTGGTGTTCAAGCTGTTCTTTCAGAAGGTTTTGCCAAAGGTGGTGATGGAATGACTAATCTTGCCGAAGCTGTTGTAAAGGAAGTAGAAAGCGGGAACAATAATTTTAAACCTTTATACAGTAATAGTTCTTCAATTAAAGAAAAAATTGAAACTATTGCCAAAGAAATATATGGTGCTGATGGAGTTGACTATGATAAGAAAGCTGAATTGGGTCTAAGAAGAATTACTGCTTTAGGTTTAGATGATTTACCTGTTTGTATGGCTAAAACTCAAAAATCTTTTTCTGATAACGATAATTTATTAGGCAGACCTACCGGATTTAGAGTGAACGTTCGTGAATTTGAATTTGCAGCTGGAGCAGGTTTTGTTATTCCAATCTTAGGAAACATGATGAGGATGCCAGGCTTACCAGCTACTCCTGCTTCTGAAGGAATGCACATTGACAATGATGGAAAAATATCTGGTTTATCATAATAAAAAACTGATTCTAATAAAAAAAGGCTTAAGTAAATCTTAAGTCTTTTTTTATTTAAACCTCACTGTTAAAACAGGTTTAAAAGCATCACGCACTAAACTTTGAGAAGTACTCGCTTGAATTATTTTTTTTAACAATCCTTTACCGTGAGTTCCAATTGCGATAACATCAATTTGATTATCTACACTATAATTTAAAATGCCAAATTCAGCAGACGGATTAGTAGAAATAGCTTTTTCATACTGAACGCCTTCTTCATCTAATTTGAAATGCTCAATAAATGCATCCATCTTTGGAGTAGTTTTATCAGCCAAACTATCCTTCTTATTAACACGTAATAAATGAATCTTAGCTCCAAATATTTTTGCAAAGGCTTTAATTTCTTCAAAAATTGAATATGATTCTTTTGAAAAATCTGAAGGAAATAGAACATGGTCTAATTCAAATGTAATAATCTCACGCTTAACAGTTAAAACACTTACCTCTGTTTTTCTAATCACATTTTCGGTTGTGCTTCCAAGAATTATCTCCTCTGTATTATTAGCTCCATTAGAGCCCATAACAATTAAATCAACCTGTTTATGTTGAGCTACCTTATTAATTAACTTACTAATATTTATACCATATTCAATTACAAAATCAACTTTAACAAACTTCAAATAGGTGAGACTTTTCAATTCTTGGAACTTAATTTCAATACTCTCTTTATCAACACTCTTTTCATTTTTAACAATATGCAACACCACTAATTCTGCCCTTGTTTTTTGAGCTATAAAAGCAGCATTTTCTAAAGCATATTTAGAATGTTCTGAAAAATCTGTCGGCACTAAAATTTTATTCACCCTAATTCGTTTTACTACATTTATTGATGTAATTTTATGCAAAAATAGAACTTTAAATGCAATCAGAAAAACCTTTAATTTTAGTTGTTAATGATGATGGAATTACTGCTCCAGGAATCAAAGCGTTGTTAGCTGTTGCTAAAAAGTTTGGAGAAACAATTATTGTTGCTCCAGACAAGCCTCAAAGTGGTATGGGGCATGCCATCACTATTAATTCCACTCTTCATGTTAATAAAACTGAGGTTGCTGAAACCCTAGCTTATTCTTGTAGCGGAACACCTGTTGATTGTGTAAAAATAGCTATCAATAAACTTTTACCCAGAAAGCCCGACTTAATAGTTTCAGGTATTAATCATGGGTCAAACTCATCAATCAATGTTATTTATTCAGGCACGATGTCTGCTGCAGTAGAGGGTTCATTAGAAGGTGTTCCTTCAATTGGATTTTCATTATTAGATCACTCTATTGATGCTAATTTTAATGCAGCTCAAATCTATGCTTCTAAAATTATTGAATCTGTACTAAACAATAACGACAATAAAAGCCTTTGTTTAAATGTAAACTTTCCAAATTTAAAAGAAGAGCTAATTAACGGAATTAAAATTTGTCGACAAGCAAAAGGCAACTGGAAAGAAGATTATGATGAGAGAACAGATCCATTTGGCAGAACCTACTACTGGCTTACTGGTAAATTCGTAATAGAAGATGAAAGCAATGAAACAGATGAATGGGCGTTAAGTAATGGGTATGTTTCTGTTGTTCCTGTTCAATCTGATATAACCAATTATAAAATAATAGATACTTTAAATTATTTAGAAAATGTATAAAGAAGGGATAAAGCACTTCAATCATATTGCTATAGGTCTAGTTTTAGGATTAATTATTCCTTTAGTTACAATGCATTTTATTCTAAAATATAACACACCTAATTTCACATTACTTTACCTTATTGAAAATCCAATGTTTAGCCCAGTTCTAAACAACTTAAAAGGTTGCTTATTTGTTAATCTACCTATCTTTTTTGTTTTTTATTTATTAAAAAAAGACAAATCAGCTAGAGGAGTTGTTTTTGCCACCCTTGTGTATGGAGCCTTTTATTTATACTATATGTTTTTTATGTAATAATTAGCTTATGAAGTATTACATTATAGCAGGAGAACCCTCTGGAGATTTACAAGCATCTTATTTAGTAAAAGAACTAAAAGCAGCTGACAATGAAGCAGACATAAGATGTTTTGGAGGAGAATTAATGGAAAACCAGGGGGCTACTTTGGTTAAACATTATAAGGAACTTGCTTTTATGGGGTTTGAACAGGTTATAATGAACTTGAG
>CBDUPT010000338.1:0-2860 GCA_965369165.1 uncultured Flavobacteriales bacterium
TATCAATATAAAAAAGTAAATGGTATACAAAAGTTAAAAATTATTGTTCCTAAATCATGGGTAAACGATCCTAGTAGAGTTTATCCTATTACAATTGATCCTCTTGTAACAGGTCCTTTAGCTACTTTTGGAGGTCCAACTATACCATCATGTATTTCACCACTTAGTGGTTCTGATAGTATACAAGTTACTATTCCTGCTAATGTAAGTGTTACTGGAGTTTTTGTTAGCGGTAGCTTTTATGCAAACCCTTTTACTACTGCAATTATGAATGATGGAGCAATGTATTTTTCATCAAGTTGTGGCACATCTAACTCTTATACAACTACAGCTCCTGCAGGGTTATCACCTGGAACAGCATATTTAACAGCTGCTAACTTAAACAATCCTTTATTATGTTGTGTTCCTCAATCATGCACAAGTCAAACATTTTATCTAACCATGCATGTAACCCGAACTGTGGGTGGAACAGGATGTAATTCAACTTATATATACCACAACCCAACTAGTACTTATCCTTTTGAAGCTTATGTAGAAGGAAGAACAATAGAATCTTTTGGTCCTATTTGGAATGTATCGCCTGCAACTGTCTGTTCTGATGAATGTGATTTGAGTAGCTCTATTTTCATTAAATATGGTGTACCTCCTTTTACTGTCACTCATCCTTGGATGGCAGGAAGTGTTACTGCTGGTAATCCATCTGGATGTTCAACATCAACACAAATTGTAAACCTTTCATTAACTAACCCTAATTGTCCATGGTATTGTGATACTATTACTTCAATATCTGTACCTGCTCCTACTGTAATTGATGCGTGCGGTGATTCTATTACAGGATTATTACCATTTAGTATTGGAATAAATGAAACCCCTACTGTTTCTGCATCTCCTGACACGCTTACAATTTGTTCTGGTGAATCGTTTAATACTACAATTACTCCTTGTCTACCAACAAGCGTAGTTAACTGGAGTGGCAACTCAAATAGTGGCACAGGAACAAGTATTAGTGAAATTTTAATAAATACTAGTTCTACCGTTTCTACTACTATTTACCAAGTTTCTGCTGATAACAGCGGATGTCAGTCTGATACAATAAACGTTGTTATAAATACTGTACCATTACCCATAGCTGGGTTTACCATAACACCTAACCCTGTAATTGTTAACTCACCTGCAATTTTTAAAGATAACTCAACCATTTTTGGTAACAATGCAACTAACTGGTTATGGACATTTGGTGATGGGAATATTTCAAACCTTCAAAACCCATTTCATACATATACCGAAGCTGGTACCTTTACAGTTTGCTTAACCATAGGAACTGAAGAAGGTTGTATTGATACTATTTGTGAAGAAATAGTAGTTATTCCAGCAGAAATAGAATTACCAAACATAGTTACTCCAAATGGAGATGGAATGAATGATGTGCTTTATTTTAAATATTTAGAATTTCTTGGGACTAATTCATTACAAGTTTTTAATAGATGGGGGCAATTAGTTTTTGAACAAGATAATTATAAAAATGATTGGGCTCCTAAAGATCTTGTTGATGGAACTTACTACTATATATTAACTATCCAAAATGGTGATACCTTCACAAAATTCTTAGAGATTATCAATAAGTAAATTAAAATAGGATTTCATCAGTTGTAAATATCCTAACTCTTATTTTATTGAGAACAGTATTCAAGAAAAGAATAGAGAAAGAATGAGACTTGCTATTACCGTACTCGTTTATTTTTGTATTTGTTTAAGCTCTAAAGCAAACAATATAGACTCCCTAAAAATGGTTTTAGGCAACACTGACGCACCCCAAGAAAAGTTGAATGTATTGATGAATATTATTTCTCAACATCAAAATAAGGGAGAATATAATACTGCATTGCAATATACAATTGATCGATTGAAGTTAAGTTCGAAACAACAAAATTCGTTGGAGATGGGAAGATCTTGGATGAAATTAGGTTGGCTGTATCACATGAAGCAAGATTATTACAAAGCGCTTCAATATGATTCTTTGGCGTTGAAACTTTTTCAATCCATTAACAACAAATACTATCAATCTGTTGTATACAATGATTTAGGTGTAATTGAACGTGCTGCAGACAACCTAGAACAATCATTAGAATATTACAGTAAGGGGCTGAGCTTTAGCACTCAAATAAAAGATACATTAAGGATGGCACAATTAACCACTAACATTGGCATGGTCCATATGGATTTGGTAGATTATCAAACAGCTGAAAAATATTATCGAGAGGCGCTAGACCACTTTCTGTCATTAAGCGATTCTAGCGCAATTGCGTATGCCAACCATCGATTGGGTTGGATATTGATGCAGCAAGAAAAGTTTGATGAATGTGATGCTGTATATGCAACAACGCTTAACCTATTTAAAAATAGTGGCGATAAAAGAGGCGAAAATTTTGTTTACAATGCTCTTGGTGCGAGATATCAAACAGAAGGGAAAATAGACACGGCTTTATATTACTATAACAAGAGCCTTATGTTGAGTAAAGAAATGAACAACGCTTACCTCACTTCTTCTACCCTTTTTAACATGGCATTGTTCTTACAAAATGAAAATCGATTGGCAGAATGTTATGACTACCTTAATCAAGCTCATAAAATGACAAAAGCCTATGATAATGGCACAAAATTAATGAACATATACAAACACCTCAGTGAAGTAGAGGAAGGCTTGGGTAAACACTCTGCTGCATTAATCTCTTATAAAAACTACATCAATTTGAGAGACTCCATTAACAATCAGGAAACACAGAAAGCAGCCATCAGACAACAAACACAATACGAATTTGAAAAAGAATCCGGCAGCTATGAAGTTACAGGTTTAGATTTC
>CBDUPT010000339.1:0-2825 GCA_965369165.1 uncultured Flavobacteriales bacterium
CTTTAATGAGTTACTTGGATGATGAAGAATATCCTAGAGGATCCACAACAATGGAGTTAGTACTAATTTTAACAGCAGTTTAACTCTAAAAACTACCCCTCCCCTCTCAACACTTCTGTTTTAGGAACTCTTAATAATAAAACAAACCCTACAATAAAAAATATAATTAACATTAATACTGATTCTCTAATACTGAACATTCCTTCAATAAAACCAAACCCAAAGGTTCCGACAACAATACCTAACTTTTCTAGCACATCATAAAAACTAAAATAAGAAGCATGATCTTCTGTTTCAGGTAATAACTTAGAATAAGTAGAGCGTGACAAAGATTGTATCCCCCCCATTACAAACCCAATAGTTGCTGCCGCAATATAAAACTGTGTTGGTGTGTACACTAACGCATATGCACCTATACAGATTAAGATCCAAATAAAAACTATTATACCTAATGCCTTTATGTTACCTATTTTTTTAGAGATAAAAGCTGTTAGATAAGCTCCTACCACAGCTATAAACTGTATAACTAATATACTTATAATCAATCCTGTATCTTTTTCTTCTGGAGAACCCCAAGTAATTTCTTTAGTACCAAAAAAGACAGCCATTATCATTATGGTTTGTACTCCCATGCTATAAACAAAAAAAGAAGCCAAATACCGCTTTAATGCTTTATTGTCAGAAAACTGTTGCCATACTTTTTTAAGTTCGTTAAACCCTTTTGCAAATCTATTACCTTCTGGTTTATGACCATAAACATTAGTTGGTAAGCCTCTAAATGTTATTTGACTAAAGCCAATCCACCATAACCCAGTTAGAACAAAAGCATGTTCTGCTGGTACTTTAAATACCATAATCATTACTAAACAAATAATTAAAAGTGATGAGCTACCAATATACCCTCTTGAAAATCCTTTAGCGCTTACCTTATCGTGTAAGTCGGGTGTAGCTATTTCAGGTAAATAAGCATTATAAAACACCAAACTACCTGAAAAACCAATACTGCCTAACAACACAGATAACATTCCCCATCCAATATAGTTGACATCAAAGAAGAAAAAAGTCATACATGCTAATGCTCCCAAATAACAGAAAACTCTCATATAGCTTTTTTTGTTGCCCGAATAATCGGCAATACCAGAAAGCATAGGCGATAAAAAAGCAACAATAATGTAAGACAATGAAATTACATAAGAGTATAACTCTGTGTTTACAAAGTTATGTCCCAAAAAGTTTATTGTTTCATCGGTTTTAGCTTCATAAAAAATAGGGAAAATGGCAGAAGTAATTACTAAAGGGTAAACTGAATTTGCCCAATCATACATTGTCCATGCATTGATTGTTTTTTTATTATTTAGTTCTATTGCCATTAATTATCACAAGTCTTACAATATAAGTCTTTTACTGCTATATCTTTTAACAATTGAAAACTCATGTTAGGATAACCAAATAATTTACAAAAACGTTTTTCATTCATTTCTTTTGCTCTTTTCATAAAAGCTTCATATTCCAACTGAGGCACTTTCTCTTTGTTATAAATAGCTACAGTTAAAAAGGTGAACAAAAACTCTTCATCTATATTTTCTTTTTCCGCAAACGGTTTCATTATTTCAATTGCCCAATCTATTCGTAATTGAAACATAAAGTAATTAGCTATTCTATAGGTTTGATTTCTATCTAATTTAGATGAAAGTAATATATCCTTAACTTCTTCCAAAGCTTTTTCTCGCTCTCTAAACATTTTATTATCATAGTAATAATCAGCTGCAATTAGATTGTAATTCAATATCAGTCTATTTATCTGCCATTTTTCGACACTTGAACTTGTATAAATTTGCCTGATATCTCTTAATAAATATTTAGGATCTTCTCTACTCGATTTTTCAGACCACAACAACAAGCGAGTAACCAATTTGTTATACAACAAATAACTATTCGTTGGATCTATTCTTAACATAGTTTCTATATCTCTACCTAAATATTTATGCAAACTATCTGTATTATTAACCTTAGCGTCAAACCACCTAAAAGCAATTTGATTATTCACTAATGATGCTGATTCTTTAAAGTGTGGGATTTTAGTATTAATAATATCATTTTTGGTAATTTTTCCATTTTGAATATTGTTAAGCATTACTGATTGATATACTTTTGCCTTAGCAAATTTTTTATTTTTCAAAGCATCTGCATATCGTTTTGGAAGGACTTTAAACAATGCTTCATCCATAAATATTTTTTCTACTGTTAGAATAACTTTTGCCTTCCGCTGATCTTCTAGATATGGCTCCAAATTGTAATCTAGACTGTCGGAATTTATAATTGCTCTTAATTGCTCCTTAGTAAATTGTCTAAGCTCTACTTCATAAGGAGACCCTTTAATAGACTCATAAAAACCATCCCAATTTTCAAGGGTTGTTATTTTTGTTTCTACATCTTGAAGCTTGTATTTCTTAATGGCATTCAAGATACTTTGAGCTCTCTTTTTTTGTATAATTTTATTCCCTTCAATGGCACCTTCAATAGAAGAATATGCTACTACTTCTATTTTCTTCAAGTCGTACCTATTCAAACTAATAGAATCTAAAAAAGGTCTAATATCTTCACTACTATATGATGATTTATTTCGTTCAAATGGGATTGTGAAGGTTAATTGATTCAATATTGAGTCTGCAGCTTTACTTACAGAAAGTGTATCAAAAATGAAATTTAAATCTAACGACCTTAAATTCTCTCCTCCCAAACTATTGAATACTACCGTTTGACATAAACAGTTATCCTGTAAAATCATCACATTAAACTCAACATTATTAGTATCAACAAACTCT
>CBDUPT010000340.1:0-2798 GCA_965369165.1 uncultured Flavobacteriales bacterium
ATATTGCTTATGACTTATTAAATAACACAGATAAGTTTTCAGATAAATATTCAGAAAAAAGCAAGGGTGAGTTTGTAGCTTATACAAATGAGAGACTAAAAGAATTTAAAGGAAGTGCAGACGCAAAACGATTGTTTTTAAGCATGTATGCTAATCCTTTAATTAATAGATTAAATAACTAACCCATACCTGGAAGCATACCCATTGCTGCATGATTCATTTCGCTTTTCTCAACTCTTTCAGCCTGTTCTAAAGCTCTGTTGGCTGCAGTTAATATTAAATCTTCTAATTGCTCTTTAGTAGCGTTTTTATAAAATTCGTCATTTAATTCGATGCTGTTTAGGAGTCTATTTCCATTAGCAATAACTTTTATGTTACCATTTTCAGATTCACCAGTAACGCTAATGTTTCCAAGTTTAGATTTAACTTCCTCCATCTGAACTTGCATTTTTTCCATCATTTTTTTATTCAACATATTTCCAAACATAGCTATTTATATTTTTTATTTACTATAAGCATTGTTGCCAACCATCCTATAAGACATGCTCCAGCAACATATTTCATTACAATAGATTCTTTACCAAACAAAAAATAAGTGCCTCCTAATAAGAGCAATAGTATTGCAATTACACTAATTTTAATTTTATCTCTTTTTAGCATTGCTATTGTTTGTTTTAATTAAAGGTGGTGAAGTTAAAGAATTTTGGTGATAACTTCCATAAGTTTTTGTTGCTTTTGGTTGTTCAAAAACAGAACTTTGTCTATTGAAAAAACATAGTCATCGAAATATTAAGTAAATTTGATGACTATCTGAAAATGAATCAATTAAATAACTTTATTGTTATGAAAAAAATACAACTAATTACACTCTTCTTAATTTTTAGTTCTGCGGTATTTTCGCAGGCATATTTTCAACATTATAAAAAAGGAGAAACGGCTTTTGAAGCCAAGAAATATACTGAAGCAATAGATTTCTTTTCCAAAGTAATAGAATTGAAAGCGGATCATGATAAGGGTTTGAATTATAGAGGTTTGTGTTATGAGAAAACAGAAGAATATGATAAAGCAATTGCTGATTTTAAGGCCGCAACTACCATTAAGGAAAAAGTAGCTGAATATCATGCAAACTTAGGTCGAGTTTATTTTAAAGCTGAAAAATACACTGAAGCAATAACTTCTTTAACAACAGCTATTGACAGAGATAAAAAATTAATGGAGACCTACCATTTAAAGCTTTATTCTCATATAGCTTTAAATCAGTATCCTGCGGCAGTTGAAACTGGAGAATTGGCTGTTTTAAAGGATAAATCAGGTGAAACATATTATGATTTAGGGGTTGCTCAGGATAGTTTAATGAAATATAAAGAAGCTGCTTATAGTTTTGGTAGAGCTAAGTTTTATTCCCCAAAAATGACTGCGGCTTATATTGGTTTAGCGTTTTCTAATATGAAAATGAACAATTATCCATTAGCTATAGAAGCAATTGATAAAGCTTTAGTTATGGAACCTGAAAATATACATGCTTTAATAGTTCGTTCTGATATTAATTTAGCCAACAGAAACCCTCAAAAAGCAGTTGATGACATTTCTAAAATAATTAGCTACAAACCAAATGAGCTTCAATACTATATGAAGAGAGGTATGATGTATGAAGAGTTAGGACAAGCTCAGAATGCTATTGCTGACTATTCTAAAGCTTTATCAATTAACGATAAAGATTATTTTGTTTATTACACTAGAGCTAAGGCTTATGAAAAAGTATCTGATTTTAAATCAGCAATAAAGGATTATGAAACACTAAAAACTTTAGATCCATATGATGGTAAAGCTTTAAAATTATATGACGAAGCGAAAAAGAGATTGTATGAATTGAATAAAGAGAGTAATAATCCAGATTTAGTAATGATTGCTCCAGCTTCACCAGAAAAAGGGGTTTTAGGAGTGAAAAAAGGAACTCTACTGTTTACAATAAAAGGACAAATAAAAGATGAAAGCTTAATTCAGTTTGTAAAGATTAACGGTAAAGATGCAAAATTTAGTAAAGATTCTCTTAATCCAAAATTTGAGTTAGAAGTTAATATTAGTGAAATGCCAGAAATTAATATTACTGTTTTTGATATTTACCAAAATTCAGAAACTTGGACTTTTAAAAAGATTGAAACAGAAACTGATGGCCCTGTTGTAAACTTAATGGCTCCTTATGCTTCTGATGACGGAACTGTGTATTTAGATGAAGAAACACCTTCATTATATGTTGAGGGGGTTATGAAAGATGAGAATAAGATTAAAAGTATTATGATAGATGGAGCTACTGCAAGCTTTGTGCTAGATGATTTAAATCCTAAATTTTCAGCAACTATAAATATTAAAAATAAAGACGGTTTTACAGTTGTTACAGAAGATATTTATGGGAATAAAACAGTAAAGAAATTTACCATTAACAGAGAGAACATTGCTTTGTTGGCAGATAACCCAATGGGTAAAACTTGGGTGATATTTATTGAAAATGCAAATTATACTAATTTCTCGAGTTTGGATGGGCCAACAAAAGATGTTACCATGATGAAGTCTGCATTTGCAAAATATAAGATACACAATATAGTGCATAAAAAGAATATGACTAAAAAGCAATTAGAGCGTTTCTTTTCCATCGAGCTAAGAGATTTAGTAAGAAGTAATCGTGTAAATTCTTTATTAGTTTGGTATGCTGGTCATGGTAAGTTTATAAACGAAACAGGTTATTGGATACCTACAAATGCAAATAGAGATGATGATGTTTTAAGTAGATTAGCCTCAAC
>CBDUPT010000341.1:0-2749 GCA_965369165.1 uncultured Flavobacteriales bacterium
CGTCATCTATAATTAACACATCTATCATTTGATAGAAGTGAATAAAATCGTTTTGCTCGTTATTTCTAACTGCATCAATAAACTGGTGTGTAAATTTCTCAGACGAAACGTATAAAACCGTTTTGTTTGGGAATTTGTTTTTTACATCAATACCAATAGCATGAGCTAAATGTGTTTTTCCTAAACCAACACCACCATAAATTAAAAGTGGGTTAAATGCTGTTCCTCCAGGGTTCTTTGCTACTGCAAAACCTGCAGAACGAGCTAATCTATTACAATCGCCTTCAACAAAATTGCTGAAAGAATAGTTAGGGTTTAATTGAGAATCTACATTAATTTTTTTAAGACCTGGGATAATAAATGGATTGCGAATAGATTTATCTTTATTCAAATCTATAGGCATGTTAACCGGTTTGTTTTTTAATGCTTGACGGTTAGTTGCAGGTATTTTAACAGTGTATGGTTTTGTAGAGCTTTGGCTACTTTCCATTACAATACTGTATTCAAGTCTTCCTTCAGCGCCTAATTCTTTTTTGATTGTTTTTTTAAGGATGCTAACATAATGCTCTTCTAACCACTCGTAAAAAAACTGACTTGGAACTTGAATGGTTAAGACGCTGCTTTTTAGTTTGATAGGTTTGATAGGTTCGAACCAAGTTTTATAACTCTGTAAACTTACATTATCCTTAATTACCTGAAGGCAATTGTTCCAAACTAAATTAAAGTCTTTCTGCATTTTAAAAAGCTCCTTTATTAAATGTTAAAAAATAAATTAATGTTCCAAATCTAACAGTAGATTTTAAGAGTTGATTGTTGAAAAATAAATGTCAGCATTTTATATTTTTAACTCTCTCAAAATCAACATTTTCAAACTGAAAATGGCGTCCTTGTTTTGTTCTAACAAATATTTGAATAAAAAAGTGAAAAAAAAAACTTTTGGGGTATTGTTTTTTTAAAATATTTTTTAACCAACTGTAATTGGCTCTGAATTAAAGGAATAATTTTTTCTGTCAGCAGATATTAAGAAATCGATACGACCTAAATTTATGCCTGCCCAACCTACTTGATTGATTATAACTTTTTGATTTTCAGCGTTCTGTATTGTTGTGGGCTTTTCAAGGAAGGTGTGTGTGTGTCCGCCAATTATTAAATCAATATTAGCTGTTTGTTTGGCTAATATTAAATCAGAAACTTTATTAGATTGATAAGAGTAACCTAAATGTGATAAACAAACTACTAAGTTGCAATGTTTTTTTTCTTTTAAAAAGAGTGCTTTTTCATTCGCAATTTTTATAGGATCATTATAAATGGTTTCTTTATATAGGTCTTTTCCGACTAAACCTTCTAATTCGACTCCAACACCAAACACACCTATTTTAATGTTATCTTTAACAAAAACTTTATGAGGCATTATTTCTCCGTTAAGTATAGTGTTGCTAAAGTCGTAATTACTATTTACAAAAGGGAAATTGGCATGAGGGAGCATCTTTTTTAATCCTTCAATTCCATTATCAAAATCATGATTTCCAATGGTAGCTACATCATATTTCATTAAGCTCATTAGCTTAAAATCAATTTCACCATTATACTTGTTAAAGTAAGGAGTACCTTGGAAAACATCTCCAGCATCCATTAATAAAACATTTTGCTCTGTAGCTCTAATTTGTTCTATTAAAGCTGCTCTTCTGGCTGCCCCTCCTAAACCAGGATATTTCGGGTCGTTTTTAGGGAAAGGTTCAATTCTGCTGTGAACATCATTGGTATGTAAAATAGTGAGCTTGGTATAGTCTTTTTTAGTACGAGCAAAAGAGCTAAATGGGACTAAACTCATGGCAGCTAAACCGCCACTTGCTAATGCTGTTTGTTTTATGAATGTTCTTCTACTTTTCATTTTCAAAAACAATTCTATTATCAATAACTCCTTTTAATTGTTTCCCTTGTTGATGTTGTTCTTTGCAATATTGAATAATGGCATCTCTTAATTTAATGCCTACTTTTTCATATTTAATTGGATTAGCAAAAAAGTTCATGTTGTCCCCACCGTTAGCAAGGTAGTCTGATGTGAGGATTTTGAATTCATTATTTAATCTGTATTTATTTTCTTTTGTCATTAATCCAGCCGCTATCTTCTGCCCATCAAATATTTCATATTCTTTTAAAGTGATTCCTTTAGAAATGGGTTGGGGAGAAACAATGTATAAGTAATTTATCAATTTGTTAAGGCTTTTTTGATTAATTGTAACAACCACCAACTCATTTTCAAAAGGCATTAACTCAAATATTTTACCTCGAGTAATTTCTCCTTTGGGTAAAGAGGTTCTTAGTCCGCCAAAATTTAGGAGACAAAAATCAATTGTGTCTGCATACATTTTTTGAGCTACTTCTAAACTTAAGTCGGCCACTAAATTTCCTAGTTTAGTTTGTGCTTTACCTTTTTCCTTTGGGAATTCTTCAGCAGAAATCACTAAAACTTCATTCATTTCGGCATCTAACTTTTCTTTGTAAGGCTTTATTAAGTCTTCGGCTAATTGATGGTTGATTAAGGTGCTATCTATTGTTAAAGACGAGTTTTTACCAGTGTATTTGGTGGAAGGGCTACAAGCAAAAATTAAGCTTATAGTTATTAATAGTAAATATGTGAATAGTTTATTCAAATAGTTGTTTTTTATTGCCTGTAAATTTAGAAATTTGAACTTCAAATAACCATTAAATTAATGTAAAGATATGTTTAGTTCTGAAACAAAAGTGC
>CBDUPT010000342.1:0-2744 GCA_965369165.1 uncultured Flavobacteriales bacterium
ACTGAGTAATTTTTATGAAGTTAGGGCGAGTACCCACAACTATCATCACTTTTTTAGACATACAAGATATTATTGATACTGACGAAAGTAAGCAATTATTCTACCTCTTCATAATCTACAAATTCACCTAATCCGTCTGATTCAGGCTTATCATGTTTTGAACGCGACTTTATTTTTACCTCACCCTCATGCTCTTTGGCAAACTCTTGTGCTTTTTGCTGCTCTTGAAATTGGCTATTAGCTTGATTTTGAAATTGCCCCATTTTCTTATTTAACCAACGTTTTAGTAAAAAAGGGAACACATATCTAGATAACAATCTAAAACCATAAAAGATGATGAAAATTATTGCTATTGTTCTTAATATCTGCATTGTCTTATTTTTCTATCAGATTTTGCAACTTCCTTACCAAGGTTAAATTCAAGTCAAATTGTCATACATTCCCCTAGAATTTCTAAGCAACAAGTTGCATAGAACTTCTTTCCCCTTTCAAAAGGGGAATTATCGGCTCAAATACAAATTACGTTCAGCATAAATCTCTCTGAAGAACTTATCTTGTAAGTTATCTATAAACTGAATTGCTTCTCCAGTAGATTTCATTTCTGGCCCCAACTCTTTATCCACATTAGGGAATTTACTAAATGAGAATACTGGGATTTTAATAGCGTATCCTTCTTTGTGTGGTTTAAAATCAAAATCTTTTACTTTTTTATCCCCTAACATCACTTTAGTCGCATACTTTACATAAGGCTCTCTATATGCCTTCGCAATAAATGGTACTGTACGAGATGCTCTTGGATTTGCTTCAATTACATAAACCACATCATCCTTAATTGCAAACTGAATATTTATCAAACCGACTGTTTCCATTTCAACTGCAATTTTTTTGGTAATATCTTCTATTTGAGCAATGATTAAATCTCCTAAGTTGTATGGTGGAAGAACTGCATAAGAATCTCCAGAATGAATTCCTGCAGGCTCGATATGCTGCATGATTCCTATAATGTAAGTATCTTCTCCATCACAAATTGCATCAGCTTCTGCCTCAATTGCTCCACCTAAAAAGTGATCTAATAAAATTTGGTTATCAGGCATTGCTTTTAGAATATCAACTACATGATGCTCCAATTCTTCTTCGTTGATAACAATCTTCATTTTTTGCCCACCTAACACATAAGAAGGTCTTACTAATAAAGGAAAACCTAAATCTTTTGATAATTCAATTGCTTGTTCTGCACTTTCAACAACTCCATATTTTGGAAATGGAATATTTAATCTTTCCAATACTTCAGAAAAACGACCTCTATCTTCTGCCAAATCTAACGCTGCAAAAGAAGTTCCTAATACTTTTATTCCATATTTCTCTAACTTTTCAGCTAATTTTAAAGCAGTTTGTCCGCCCAATTGAACAATTACACCAACCGGGTTTTCATGTCTTATTATATCGTAAATATGCTCCCAAAAAACAGGCTCAAAATATAGTTTATCAGATGTGTCAGAATCTGTGGAAACAGTTTCAGGATTACAGTTAATCATTATGGTTTCATAACCAGCTTCTTTTGCCGCCATTACACCATGCACACAACTGTAATCAAACTCAATTCCTTGTCCTATTCGGTTAGGACCTGAACCTAAAACAACTATCGATTTTTTATCAGAAACTATTGACTCATTTTCATCTTCAAAAGTAGAATAGTAATAAGGTGTTTGAGCAGGAAACTCTGCAGCACAAGTATCTACTAATTTAAATACTCTATTCACATTCAATTCAGTACGTTTGGTGTAAACTTCACTTTCTAAGCATTTTAACAAATGAGCTACTTGTCTGTCAGCATAACCTTTTTGTTTAGCCTCTAGCATTAAATCTCTTGGAATATCTTCCAAGGTATATTTTTCTATTCTTTTTTCCAACTTAACAAAGTCTTCTATCTGACGTAAAAACCAGTGATCTATCTTTGTTTTGTCATGTATCTTTTTGAAAGGTATTCCTATTTTTATTGCATCATAAACATGAAACAATCTATCCCAACTTGGGTTACCTAAACTATATAAAATTTTATCTTGATCTGTAATTTCTTTTCCATCTGCTCCTAATCCATTTCTGTTAATCTCTAAACTCTGACAAGCTTTTTGTAATGCTTCTTGGAAACATCTTCCTATTCCCATTGCTTCTCCAACAGATTTCATTGAGAAACCTAACCTTCTATCAGAACCTTTAAACTTATCAAAGTTAAAACGAGGCACTTTTACAATTACATAGTCTAATGTTGGCTCAAATAGAGCTGAAGTAGAACCTGTAATTGGATTTTTTAATTCATCTAGGGTATAACCAATGGCTAATTTAGAAGCTATTTTTGCAATTGGATAACCAGTTGCCTTTGAAGCTAACGCAGATGAACGAGAAACTCTAGGATTAATCTCAATTGCTATAATATCTTCGTTAGCATCATTACTTACAGAAAACTGAACATTACATCCACCAGCAAAGTTTCCAATTGAGCGAATCATCTTAATAGACATGTCTCTCATTTTTTGGAAAGTAGTGTCTGATAAAGTCATAGCTGGAGCAACCGTTATTGAATCTCCAGTATGAATTCCCATAGGGTCAAAATTTTCGATAGAACAGATAATTACAACATTATCATTTTTATCTCTCAACAATTCCAACTCATACTCTTTCCATCCAATAACTGCTTTATCAATCATCACCTCATGTATTGGTGATGCTTTTAATCCTGTATGTAA
>CBDUPT010000343.1:0-2718 GCA_965369165.1 uncultured Flavobacteriales bacterium
TCAACTTCAGCTCCATCAAAATATACGGTTAGTTGTAAAGCTTCATTAATGGTTCCAAATTCAGTCTCTCTAGTTTTTGGAATGAATTTGTAGGTGTTTTGAGCAATGTTTCCTAAGAAACCAATTTCCCACTTCTCATTAATGTCATAAGTAAGGTAGGTTTGAATGTCAAAGAATTTCGGACGATATTCTCCGTCAGTATCTAAACTTTGTAAAACATATTGATTTGATTTAAATCGAGCCCCTGTTAGGTAAGTAAAACGATGATTTTTACTAGCACCTTCGATATGTGCTGCAGCACCTTGAAGACTTGCAGTGAATGATCCACCAAAATCATCAGGTTCTTTATAGGTAACATCTAAAACGGAAGACATTTTATCTCCATACTTAGCGCCAAAACCACCAGCGGAAAACTTAATATCAGATACAAGGTTGGAGTTTATAAAACTTAAACCCTCTTGTCTTCCGGATCGAATTAAAAATGGTCTATATATTTGAATGTCATTTACATAAATTAGGTTTTCATCAAAATTACCACCTCTTACAGAGTATTGAGAACTTAATTCATTGTTAGATGAAACTCCAGGCAAAGTTTTTAAAATAGCCTCAAAACTGCCAGATGCACTAGTGAAGTTTTCAGCTAGCTTTGGTTTGATTTTTTGCATAGTCCCTGTTCTATTGCCTTCTTCAACATGGTCATAAGTTCCAATGTCAGTAGATGTAGATGTCATTTTTGGTGAAAAATCAACTTTCTCGTTAGGCTTTAGGTTGAAAGTTTTAATGGTTGTATTATATCCTATAAAACTTACTCCAATTTTTACATCTTTATTTGCAGGAATGGTTAACGTAAATTTTCCGTTTTTATCAGATTGGGTACCAATGGTTTCTCCAACTATAGCAATATTGGCATTTTCTAAAGGTTCTCCGTTACTGTTTTTTAAAACACCCGAAATTGTTGCTGTTTGTGCAGATACTCCTAAAGCAAGAGTAAATAAAATAATTATGTAAACAATTCTTTTTAGTTCCACTAAGGGTGCTTTAAAATGGGTTTCAAAAGTAACTAAAATAGTTGCGATTTATTGCAAAAGAAGTATTGTGTTTGGCGGTATACCTCTAATTAAAAACAATTTTGCCACTAAAAAAGATATTTTACCACTTATGTATAAGCTTATTTGAAGCCTGATTTTTAATACTTACATTCGCATAACATTTAAAATTAGTATAAAATTAAATTAAATATGAGAAAATTATTATTAGTGGCTGCAATGGGTTTAGGAGTTTTTTCTTCCCAAGCACAGTCTAACAAAATCGAGTTTGAGCAGTATAAGCTCAAAAATGGTTTAAATGTAATTTTACATGAAGACCATTCAACTCCTATCGTTGCTGTTACAGTATTGTATCATGTAGGATCTAAAGATGAAAACCCAGAAAGAACTGGATTTGCTCACTTTTTTGAACATTTATTGTTTGAAGGTTCTGAAAATATAGAAAGAGGGGAGTACATGAAGTTGGTTCAAAGTAATGGAGGTATTTTAAATGCAAATACTTCTTTTGATAGAACTTTTTATTTTGAAATTTTACCATCTAATCAACTAGAATTAGGTTTGTGGTTAGAGTCAGAAAGAATGTTACATGCTAAGATAGATGAAACAGGAGTTGAAACTCAAAGAGAAGTTGTAAAAGAAGAATATCGTCAACGATATGAAAACACACCTTATGGTTCATTTTTACCAACTATGTTTGAAAAAGCATTTGAAAAACATCCTTACCAATGGGTACCTATTGGTTCATTAGATCATTTAAACGCTGCTAAAATTGATGAGTTTAGAGATTTTTATAAGAAATTTTACATTCCTAATAATGCAACATTATCAATTGCTGGAGATTTTGATAAGAAACAATTAAAAAAATGGATTGATAAATATTTCTCGGGAATTCCTAAAGGAGCGCCAATAGAAAGAAATAAAATTGTTGAGCCAGTAAAAACTAAAGAGATTAGAGCTGTTGTTGAAGATAATGTTCAATTACCAGCAGTAATGATGGGATACCATACTCCTGCTCAAGATAGTAAAGATGCTTATGCTGTTGCTATGGTAGCACAAATTTTATCTCAAGGAAATAGTTCAAGAATGCAGAAAAGTATTGTTGATGAACAACAAAAGGCTTTAGCAGTTGGAGCATTTCCTTTTCCTACAGAAGACCCAGGAATGGCCTTAATGTTTGGTATTACAAACATGGGGGTTGCTATTGAAGATTTAGAAGAAGCAATTAATAAAGAAGTTGAGAAAATACAAAATGAATTAATATCAGAAGAAGAATTTCAAAAACTGAAAAATCAGATTGAAAATGATATGTATTCTCAGAATTCTAAAATTGAAGGTGTTGCAGAAAACTTAGCAAACTATTTTGTTTATTATGGTGATGCAAACCTAATTAATACAGAGATAAAGAGGTATAGGGAAGTTACTAGAGAAGACATTATGAATGCTGCTAAAAAATACTTTACAAAGGAAAATAGAGTAGTGTTGCATTATGTGCCAAAAAAGGCAGATACTCCTAAACAACCAGATTTACAAGAAGAAAAGAAATAATTTAAAGACATTAAAGCTATATAAAGATGAAAAAAATAGTATTAATTATATTGGCTGCATCATTTGTGTTTTCAGCTTCTGCTCAAAAAATTGATAGAAGTAAAAGACCAACACCAGCTGCTGCTCC
>CBDUPT010000344.1:0-2715 GCA_965369165.1 uncultured Flavobacteriales bacterium
GCATTGGCAGAAATTAAAAAAGCAATTGCTAAGGGAGAAATATCTCAAGAAGAAATAGACAGAAGATGCTTGAAAATTTTAAGAGCTAAACAATGGGAGGGCTTAAATAATTTTAAACCTATTGCAACAAAAAATCTATATAAAGATTTAAATAAAAGAGAATATGAGTTGTTAAACAGACAACTTTCAGAAGCTTCATTAACTGTGCTTAAAAACACTGATGACTTAATTCCTTTTAAAAGGTTAGATACCTTAAGAATTGCTTCACTTTCTATTGGTGAAGGAAAAGTTAATGAATTTCAAAATACATTGTCGCTATACAATCGAGTAGATCATTTTACCGTCAAGTCGTTAAATAGCAGTAAAAAAATAGCTTTATTAGATACATTAAGAACGTACAACACAATTGTAGTTTCTATTCATAAATCGAATAAAAACCCTTGGAAAAGTTATAAAATAAGTGCTGGAACAAAAGATATGATTGCCAACTTAGCAATGAAAAACAAGGTTGTTTTAACTGTTTTTGCAAATCCTTACAGTTTAATAGGGTTCGATGCAGCTGAGAAAGTAAATACGTTAATTATGGGCTATCAGAATAGTACTTATGCTCAACAAGCTGCGGCTCAATTGGTTTTTGGAGGAATAGGAGCAAATGGAAAAATTCCTGTAAGTGTTTCAGAAACTATTAAAGTTGGAGCAGGATTAGAAATTGAATCATTAAATCGTTTTAAATATACAGAGCCAGAAGAAGCGGGTGTTAATTTCACAGAACTATATAGGATAGATAGTTTAGCAGTAAATGGTATTAGAGAGGGAGCTTATCCTGGTTGTCAGGTTTTAGTAGCTCGTAAAGGACGAGTGATTTACAATAAATCATTTGGGTATCATACTTACGATAATAAAAAGCCTGTTAAAACAACTGATATTTATGATTTGGCTTCTATTACTAAAATAGCAGCTTCTGTATTGAGTTTAATGCAATTACATGATGAAGGAAAGTTTAGTTTAGATTCTAATTTAGGAGCATATTTAGGAGATTTAATTCCTGATTCATCAGAGTATTATAAACTAAATAATAAAGCAATTTTAGCACATCAATCTGGTTTACAAGCTTGGGTTCCATTTTATATCAGAACGATAAGAAAAGGAAGATTAGATACGGTAATTTATCGTTCTGATTCATCAACTTATTATCCGCATAGAGTTGCTGAAAATGTTTATATCAATAAAGATTATCCTGAGCATATTTACCAGCGAATTTTAAACGGACCTATAAAAGAGAAGAAATATCGTTATAGCGATTTAGGCTATTACTTCATGAAAAAGATAATTGAAAAGCAAACGGGTTTACCAATGGAAGATTATGTAGCTAAAGTTTATGCTGAAATGGGTATGACAACTACTACTTATATGCCAAGAGAAAAATTTAGTTTAGATAGAATTCCTCCAACAGAGAATGATACTATTTTTAGAAAACAAGTAATACATGGAGATGTACATGATCCAGGTTCCGCTATGTTAGGTGGAGTAGGAGGACATGCAGGGTTGTTTTCTAATGCTAACGATTTAGCAAAGCTAATGCAAATGTACATGAGATATGGGAACTATGGTGGAAAACAATATGTTAGTGATAGTACACTAAAGGAATTTACTAGTTGCCAATTTTGCTATGAAGAAAAAGAAAACAGAAGAGCTGCTGGTTTCGATAAACCATTTTTACAAGGGTACGGTGGACCAACTGCTGATGGTATTTCTCAAAACAGTTTTGGTCACTCTGGTTTTACGGGTACGTTAGCTTGGGCAGATCCAGATGAAGAAGTGGTTTACATCTTTTTGTCTAATAGAATTTATCCAAGTGCAGAAAATAGTAAGTTGCTAAAAATGAATATTAGAACAGAAATACAACAAGTAATTTACGATGCAATAAAAAAATACAAAGATGAAAGTTCTAAATAAAGAGCAAGTAGATGCAGCTTTAACCAACTTTGATGGTTGGAGTTTTAAAGAAAATGGAATTGAAAAGAATTTTGTTTTTGAAGATTTTAAAGAAGCTTTATCTGTTATGATGGGAATTGGAATTATTGCAGAAGAAATGAATCACCATCCTGAATGGTTCAATGTTTACAATAAATTAGATATTCGATTAAGCACACATGATGCTGGAGGGGTAACTCAAAAGGATATAGATCTTGCTACTAGAATAGAAATGATTTGTAATAAATGATTACTTTTAAAAGCAAAATTTAACCTTAAAACATTTCAAATGAAAACAACAATTAAAGGATTATTAACAGTAATTGCTTTTGTAGCATTTACAACAGTTTCTATGGCTCAATGCAAAATGGATAGCGATGGAAAAACATTAAGAAATTCTAGCAACTCGTCTATTGGAAAAATTGATAGCGATGGTAAAACTATCCGTAACTCTAGCAACTCTACAGTAGGGAAAGTTGATAGTGATGGAAGAACTATCCGTAACTCTAGTAACTCTACAGTTTTAAAAATTGATAGTGATGGAAAAACAATACGTAACTCAAGTAACTCTAAAGTTGCTACAATGAGTGATGTATTAAGTGATATTAAAGGAGCTAAAGCAGAAGCAAAGTATGTAGCTCTTTGGTGGTTTTTATGTAAAAATTAATTTCTACATTTAAAGAAGTTAATTTCTGATATATTTATAATCCCGATTCTATTTTAGAGTCGGGATTTTTTATT
>CBDUPT010000345.1:0-2713 GCA_965369165.1 uncultured Flavobacteriales bacterium
AAGCGGAAAAGTCTAACGACATTTAACACAACGAAATCATAGCCTAATCGTTAGGGTGCATTGCAAAATGAATAAAACATATAGAAATATCATTCTTTTAAGTTTAAGTATTTTATGTAGCTCTTTTATTTTTTTGCATAAAAGTCTTAATGAATACGGAAAATGGTTAGAATTTCATAACCTAAATAATGACAAATTTGAAAAAACAGTAAATGAAGTAGAAAGGAAAATAATTTGGAGTGATTATGGACTAACGAAAGACTACGTTAACTTATTTAGACCTTTTTTCATTTACTCAACGGACTCGACATATTTTCTTGACTTGGACACATACTCACTTGTATTAGAAAAGGAGGGAAATGGGAAACTAACTTCTTCAGGAAGCGGTGTAGATATAAAAATACAGCTTGTTAATACCCAAAATATGACCTCTGCTACTTTGCTTTTTTGTGGAACTGAATGCTATCCAGAAACTGCTTTATGGAGAAATAATTCTTGGGTTGAAATCTATGGATTTGAAATTAACTCTAATGACAAATTTGTTCCTACAATATGGAAAATTGACATTGAAAACATGCTATTTACTGAATATTCTAATTCAAAAGTATTTAATAAAATGCCCAAAAATTATTCTCAACAGAAGCGACTGGAAAAAATTGAATTTAAAAATTAACGACACACTAACATCACCTATAGTTAATGCAGGTATTGGTAGTAAATTGAAAGATTAGAGTAATTAAGATAAACCGCTAAACCTAAGGTTTAGCTTTAAGAATGAATAAATTAAAAACAAAATACAACGCTTTGGCTCAGTGCAAAACCGAAAGTTTCTCGCTTTCTACTGCCCTACATACCATATACTAAACGTCAATGAACTGAAACATACCCTTCTCTATTTTCTTTTAAGGTACCTGATTTATTGTCTTCTTGTTTAAATTTTTAACCTCATAACTTCATTTTTATTCATTAGAAAATTTAAAATGTTTATATTTGGTGTAATTATGCACCAATAAAAAATATTATGGGACGACAAAGTATTTCATTTACAGAACCAAACGATAAATGGTTAAAGGCTCAAGTTGAGAATAAAGAATACTCAAGTAAAAGTGAGTTGGTTAACGATCTAATTAGACAAGCAAGAAAACAACAACGAAAAATTGATTGGATAAGTGCAAAAATAGAGAAAGCTGAAAACAACGGTTTTACAAACGATAGTAAAGACGAAATTTTAGCACAATCAAAAAGTTTGTTTAATGGCTAAATACAAATTAAGTAATGATGCAAAAGAAGACTTAATTAGAATTCACCATTATGGGATTGAAAAATTTGGAGTTAAACAAGCAGACAAATACTTTAATTCCTTTTTTGAGTATTTCGATATTATTGCTCAACAACCATTTTCATTTGAATCTGTAAATTTTATTAAAACTGGTTACAGACGTTGTGTATGTGGTTCTGATAGTATTTATTATAGAATAAATAATGGTATTGTAGAAATTATGACCATAATTGGAAAACAAGATTTAAAAACAATTATTTAACGGTACATCTTGTTGTCTCTAATGCACCAAAATACCCTTCTCTATTTTCTTTTAAGGCACCTGATTTATTGTCTTCTTGCCTAAATTTGATGGAATACTTTTTGACTTTTCCAATCGTTTTAAAACAACACAGTATTATTACTGCTCAACATTATCCCAACCGTACTTTTCTATATACCTTACTAAATTTTTAGGCCGGTAAAAAGGATTTTTTTCATAGCGTTGTTTTACACTAATGTGAACCGGTGTATCAGGTAATATTTCTCTTTCGTGCTTACCCAGCAACTTAAACAAACGTTTATGTTCGTTATGCTGACTAGCTAAAAAGTTTATTGGTGCTTCAATGTGCTTCTGAAATTGCAAATTTTGAAACTCTGCTTCTCTTTTTATCCAAAGTAAAGGTATTTCCGATAAAGCTTTTCCATCTTTATCGGGCTTGTAGCCTCCACCAACATCAGAATGAACCCCAGCAAACCAAACTTGTTTTAAATCCACTTTATTGTCTGCATCCTTTTTCCAGATAGTTGGCTCAAAATCTTTTCTTAACTCATCTATAGATAAAGCATGCCTTGCAACTTCAATACTACTCCCTATCTTATTATCGTAAAACAAGTTTTTAGATTTTATGAATCCAAAAATACTAGTTGGCAACCCCATTGAACCAACGGTATCCCAAACTCCTACAAACTTTACTTTTGTTTGTGTTTCTACAGAATTATCATTTCTAAACTTAACTGAATGAGCATGACTAGGCTTATACTTACTATTCTTATATAAATTAAATGCCTGAGTAATTTTGTTTGCGTTTTCTTTTTTTAAGATGCCACAATTATTAATTAAACCACATAAACTCCTTACAGTGTAAGCTCCTCTGCTAAAACCAAAAAAATAAAGTTCATCTCCTTTTTCAAAATTATGTACAATATAACGATAGCAGTCCATTATGTTCTTATCTAAACCTTTACCTAATGTCCCTCCTGCTGCCTGGCTATGATAAGAACCTATTCCCCAATCATAAAATACGGTTTGATTAACCCCTTTTTTATCTACTGGTGAAATAGCTCTTGAAAATTTTAATACATTGGTTGGAAAATCTTTTTCCAAATCTGCCTCTGGTCTATTCCAAGTACCATCAGCACAAATTACTATTCTTTTCATTGTATGAATTTAAT
>CBDUPT010000346.1:0-2686 GCA_965369165.1 uncultured Flavobacteriales bacterium
AACCGTTGTTTTATCTAATGGGGACTGTCCATATTTTGTTAATTCCTCAATAAATGGAGTGTAAAATTTAGTAGAATTTTCAGGGATTGATCTACCTTCGATTGCAATCTTACCACTTTTTTTGTCAAAAGTGATTTCGGGGGTGTCCTGTGTTTTATTTTCTTTATAAAAGCTCATGTCTTACTTTTTACAAAGCAATATTAAGAAAATATAGGTTTATAAACTTATGTTATGAGTTGAGATTATAATGAATTGGTTAATTTTGAAAACTGTAAGATAGCTAGGCTACTCCTAGTGAAATTAAATGATTTAATGAAAAAAATAGTCTTAGCTTCCTTGTTATTGTTAATTAACTTAATTGCTTTTTCACAAAATAAATACACTATTAGCGGGAATGTTAAAGATTTCTCTGATGGAGAGGATTTAATTGGTGTAACAATCTTTGTAAAGGAGTTACCAGGAACTGGAGCTGTAACAAATATTTACGGGTTTTATTCACTAACTCTACCTGAGGGGGAATACACTATTGAGTATAGTTTTATAGGCTATAAAACTATTCCATTTAAAGTAAAGTTAAATCAAAATGTAAAAAAGAACATTGAACTTTCTGATAATGCTACCGAACTAGAAGTTTTTGAAGTAACTGCTGAAAAAGAAGATGAAAATATTCGTTCTACTGAAGTAGGAGTTTCAAAAATAGATATGAAAGAGATTGAATCTATACCCGTTCTGTTTGGTGAAAGAGATGTGATGAAAACTCTTCAATTAATGCCAGGAGTAAAATCTGGTGGAGAGGGTAGTGCTGGCTTTTTTGTTAGAGGGGGTAGTGCAGACCAGAACTTGATATTATTGGATGAAGCTCCTGTTTATAATGCTTCTCATTTACTAGGATTTTTCTCAGTTTTTAATTCTGATGCTATTAAGGATGTGAAACTTTATAAAGGTAGTATGCCAGCTGAATTTGGTGGTAGGTTATCTTCTGTTATGGATATCAAAATGAAAGAAGGTAATTCTAAAGAACTTGAAGTGAGTGGAGGTATTGGGTTAATTTCTTCTAAGTTAACAGTGGAAGCACCAATAGTTAAAGATAAGGGTTCATTTATTGTTTCTGCTAGAAGAACATATGCCGATATGTTTTTAGTTTTTTCTAAAAATGAAACTCAGAAAAATGCTTCATTATACTTTTATGATTTAAATATGAAAGCAAATTATCGTATCAACGAAAAAAATAGAGTCTTTTTATCTGGGTACTTTGGTAGAGATAATTTAGGATTTGACGATTTGTTTGGTTTTAATTGGGGTAATGCAACAGGGACCTTTAGATGGAACCATTTATTTAGTGATAAGTTATTTAGCAACACTTCTTTAATATATAGCTACTATAATTATAAAATAAGTATTGAAGCTGCTAATTTTGATATTGCTTCTAATATTGAAGACTTTACAATTAAGGAAGATTTAGACTATTTTATTAATAGTAATAATACATTGAAATTTGGAGGAAGTGTTATCCATCACACTTTTGATCCAGGTAAAATAGCTTCAACAGTTGAAAATGGTGTTTTAAATGATACCAAGATTGAAAATAGGTATTCTTTAGAGAGTGCTTTATATGCTAGCAATGAACAAAAAATAGGTAGTCTTCTTACATTAACTTATGGGTTAAGGTATTCCAATTTTACCCAAATTGGACCAGGTGAGATATATAGTTATAATGAAGATGGAGAAGTTTCAGATACTAGCAATTATAATAAATTTGAACAAGTTGTAAGCTATAATGGCTTAGCTCCAAGATTTGCAGCCAAGTATTCTCTTAATGAAACATCTTCTTTGAAGGCATCTTATGCACGTTCATACCAATATTTACATTTGCTTTCTAACTCTTCAAGTGGTAGTCCTACTGATGCATGGATGCCAAGTAGCAATAATATTAAACCAGAAATAGCTGATCAAGTTGGAGTAGGTTACTTTAAAAATCTAAAGAAAAATACTTATGAGTTTTCGATTGAAACATATTATAAAGTACTAGATAATGCAATTGATTACAGAACTGGAGCAGAGGTAACATTAAATGCAACCGTTGAGGGAGAATTGTTGTTTGGAGAAGGGAGAGCTTATGGGTTAGAGTTCTATTTGAAGAAGAAGAAAGGTAGATTTACTGGGTGGATAAGCTACACATTATCAAGAAGTGAAGGAAGTTTTAAAGATATTGATAAAGGGAATTGGTTTCCAACAAAACAAGATAGAACACATGACATATCTTTAGTTGGAATTTGGTCTATTAGTGAAAGAGTTAAATTGTCATCTACATTTGTTTACTATACAGGAAATGCTGTTACCTTTCCAACAGGGAAATATGTAATTGATAATCAAACAATCAATTTATATTCTGAGAGAAATGGATCTAGAATGCCAAACTATCATAGGATGGATATTGGGTTAACTATTGATAATAAAAAGTTTAAAGAGATTAAAAACCCAGATACTGGAGAAATAGAAAAAATCAAAAAGAAAGTAGAATCGAGTTGGAATTTCTCTGTTTATAATGTTTATGGAAGAGAGAATGCATATTCAATTACGTTCCAAGAACAAGCAAATGACCCCACTAAAACTGAGATTGTTCAACTTTCTTTATTTAAAATAATACCCTCAATTAGTTATAACTTTAGATTTTAAAACATGAAAC
>CBDUPT010000347.1:0-2681 GCA_965369165.1 uncultured Flavobacteriales bacterium
CCCTGAAAAATACGCGGTTGTAAAAACTAGTGAAGCAATGGAATTGCTCATAACAAGTGTATATGTTGCACTAGTGCAACATATACAACCTATGGTTTTAATCCAAATTTAGCAATATAATTAGACTTGAAATGGAAAGCCTTTATTTTGTGGTAGAAAAAACAGCCTTAACCACCTCTCTAGTAGCTACCGATTTACCCATAGTATAATAATGGATGCAAGGCACACCAAAATCAATTAAATCTTTAGATTGTTGTATTGCCCAATCAATACCAACTTGTTTTACCTCATCATTGTCTTTGCAGTTTTCAACAGCATCTACCAAATCATCAGGCAAATCGATGTGAAAAAACTTGGGTAGGGATAGAATTTGTTTTTTAGTAGAAATAGGTTTAATACCAGGAATTATCGGAACTGTAATTCCCTCAGCTCTACAAATATTTACAAACTCTTTAAATTTTTGGTTATCGTAAAATAATTGAGTAACAATATATTCAGCACCTAATTCAATTTTTTGCTTTAAAAACTTCATATCCGTTTTTAAATTAGGAGCTTCAAAATGTTTTTCTGGGTAACCTGCAACGCCTATACAAAAGTTAGTTGGAGTAGCGTTTTGTAAATCCTCATCCATATAATCGCCTTTATTTAAACCAACAATTTGTTTAACTAATTGCCCAGCATAAGAATGACCTAATTCTTCAGCAACAAAACCAGGCTCTGTTTTTATAGGGTCTCCTCTTAAAGCCAAAACATTGTCAATACCTAAAAAGTTGAGATCAATTAAAGCGTTTTCAGTTTCTTCTTTAGTAAAACCTCCACAAATAATGTGGGGCACAGCATCAATTTTATATTTGTTAACTATTGCAGCACAAATACCAACAGTCCCAGGGCGTTTTTTTATGGCTATTTTTTCTAAATACCCTTTTTCACGCTTTTTGTAAACAAATTCCTCACGATGATAGGTAACATTAATAAATGATGGACCAAACTCTATAAGAGGATCGATACCGTCATAAATAGATTGTATGCCTTTTCCTTTTAAAGGGGGTAAAATTTCTAATGAAAAAAGAGGCTTTTTAGCCTTTTTTAAATGTTCTGTTACTTTCATTTGTTGTTTATTCCAATTTTAATTTTGCAAATGTAATACATGCTTCTGTAAAACAGAATAAAATTTTTACCAAAGTGTTAAAAATAGTTATTGGATAGCAATAAGTAAAGAAGTAAGTTTGTACACATATTTTTGATAGAATGAAAAACATAAGAAACTTTTGTATAATCGCTCATATTGACCATGGTAAAAGTACCCTGGCAGATAGATTGTTACAAACAACAGGAACAATTTCAGATAGAGATATGCAAGAGCAAACTCTTGATGATATGGATCTTGAGCGCGAGAGAGGGATTACAATTAAGAGTCATGCTATACAAATGGACTACACTCAAGATGGAGAACAATATGTGTTAAATTTAATTGATACTCCTGGACATGTTGATTTTTCTTATGAAGTTTCTCGTTCTATAGCCTCTTGTGAAGGGGCATTATTAATTGTTGATGCCACACAAGGAATACAGGCGCAGACTATTTCTAATCTTTATTTAGCAATAGAAAACGATTTAGAAATAATACCTGTTTTAAATAAAATGGATTTGCAAAGTGCAATGCCAGAAGAGGTTAAAGACCAGATAGTAGATTTAATAGGATGTGATAGAGAAGATATTTTAGCTGCTAGTGGTAAAACGGGGTTAGGTGTAGAGGATGTTTTAAGAGCTGTTGTAGAAAGAGTTCCTGCTCCTGTTGGAGACCCTAATGGGCCTTTTCAGGCATTAATTTTTGATTCCGTTTTTGATTCTTATAGAGGAATTAACGCTTATTTTAAAGTGTTAAATGGTGAGATTAAAAAAGGACAAAAAGTTAAGTTTATCAACACCAATAAAGAGTATTATGCTGATGAAATAGGAACATTGAAAATGAAGCAAGTTCCTAAACAAGTTATTAAAACAGGGGATGTTGGTTATATAATTTCAGGAATTAAAGTTGCCAAAGAGGTTAAAGTTGGTGATACAATTACAACGGTTGACAACCCTGCTGAGGCAATTCAAGGTTTTGAGGATGTAAAACCTATGGTATTTGCAGGAATTTATCCTGTAGATACAGATGAATATGAAGAGTTGAGAGACGCAATGGAAAAACTCCAGCTAAATGATGCTTCTTTAACTTTTGAGCCAGAATCTTCTGCTGCTTTAGGTTTTGGTTTTCGATGTGGTTTTTTAGGAATGTTGCACATGGAAATTATCCAAGAGCGTTTAGAGCGTGAATTTAACATGACTGTTATAACAACTGTTCCCAATGTGTCTTACCATGCTTATTTAACTAGAGATAAAGAAACTCCGATAATAGTAAATAACCCTATTGATTTTCCAGACCCAAGTATGATTCATAGAATGGAAGAGCCATATATTAAAGCATCAATTATAACTAAATCTGATTATGTTGGGGCGATTATGAGTTTGGCGATTGAGAAAAGAGGGGAATTAACCAATCAAGTATATTTAACCACAGATAGAGTAGAATTAAACTTTAATGTTCCTTTAGCAGAAATTGTATTTGACTTTTATGATAGATTAAAATCAATTTCAAGAGGTTATGCTTCTTTTGATTACCATCCAATTGGCTTCAGAGA
>CBDUPT010000348.1:0-2651 GCA_965369165.1 uncultured Flavobacteriales bacterium
GGAATTACAAAAACAGATTTGTTTACAGAGGAGCAGAATAGATTAGCTGTTTTAGCTAAGGCAATAGCTCACCCAGCACGAATTGCTATTATTCAGCACATTATTAAATCAAACACTTGTATTAATAATGAGTTGGTAAATGAATTAGGCTTGGCTCAGGCAACAGTTAGTCAGCATTTAAAAGAGTTGAAAAAAGTGGGTATTTTGCAAGGAACAGTTGAAGGGAAGGCAATGTGTTATTGTATTAATCCTGAAGAATGGAATTTTATTAAAAATGAAATCAATGAATTTTTTGGTCAATCTATAAGTTGTAATTCAACAGATTGTTGCTAAAATTTTTTTATTATTAATTATCGTAATATTACAATGCTATGAAATTATCAGAATTTAAAAATGCGTTAACTCAAGTAGATGAGTTAACTTTTGTACAGCCAAATGGTATGTTGGTTCCAGTTCATTTTCACGTAACCGAAATAGGGAATATAAACAGACATTTTATTGATTGTGGCGGAACCATGAGAGATGAAAATGTGGTTAATTTTCAGTTGTGGGTAGCTGATGATGTGGATCATCGTTTTGCACCAGAAAAACTATTGAAAGTAATTGCTATGTCGGAAGAAAAATTAGGGATTACAGATGCGGAAATAGAGGTAGAGTATCAAACAGAAACAATAAGTAAATATGATTTAATTTTTGAAGATGGTTTTTTTAAGCTTCAAAATAAATTTACAGACTGTTTAGCAAAGGATAATTGTGGTATTCCTGAAGCTAAGCCAAAAGTAAAATTGGCTGATATGCAAAATCAAAGCTGTTGCTCACCAGATTCAGGTTGTTGTTAAGTAATAAAAACAGATTAGAGATGAGTGATAAAAAAATAGGTTTTTTTGAGAAATATTTAACTCTTTGGGTGCTGTTTTGCATTGTTGCGGGCATTCTTATTGGAAAAGTAGAAGGTGATAATATTCAAGTTTTAAGTGATATGAACATCTTTGATGTGAATTTACCAGTTGCTATTTTAGTTTGGTTGATGATTTATCCTATGATGGTTCAAATTGATTTTACATCCATTAAAAATGCGGGTTCAAAACCAAAAGGATTATTTTTAACTGTAGTGATGAACTGGTTGATTAAACCATTTACTATGGCGTTTTTTGCTTGGGTATTTTTTGATCATATCTATTCTGCCTATATTTCGCCAGAAGATGCAAAAGAGTACATAGCAGGAGCAATTTTATTAGGAGCAGCTCCGTGTACTGCAATGGTTTTTGTTTGGTCGTATTTAACAGATGGCGATCCAGCTTATACGTTAATCCAAGTTTCGGTAAATGATTTGATTATTTTGGTTGCATTTATTCCGATTGTAGGTTTACTACTTGGAATGTCAGATGTTGAAGTTCCTTACAATACATTAATAACTTCAGTAGTTTCTTTTGTTGTAATTCCTTTGTTAGCAGGTGTTATTACGCGTATCTGGTTATTAAAATCAAAAGGCGAAAAATGGTTTGCTAATGTATTTTTAAAAAAATTAAAACCTGTTTCTATTGTTGCACTATTAACTACGTTGGTTTTATTGTTTGCTTTTAAGGGGCAAACTATTTTAGATAATCCTTTAATTGTTCTATTGATTGCTATTCCTTTAGCAATTCAAACATACTTTGTGTTTTTTGTTACTTGGGGATTAGGTAAGCTTATCAAATTACCTCACTCAACATGTTCACCAGCAGCTATGATTGGAGCTAGTAATTTCTTTGAATTAGCTGTAGCAGTTGCTATTGCTTTGTTCGGAATAGATTCTGGAGCGGCATTAACAACTGTTGTAGGAGTTTTAATAGAGGTGCCAATAATGTTGTCACTAGTAAAATATGCTAATAAATGTAAATATTAAAAAATTATGAAAAATGTATTATTTGTTTGTGTAGAAAACTCATGTAGAAGCCAAATGGCAGAAGCTTTTGGTAAAATGCACGGTGAAGGTGTTATTAATGTGTATAGTTCGGGTTCTAAACCTTCTGGAATTGTAAACCCTAAAGCTATTGCGAGTATGAAAGAAGTGGGTTATGATTTATCTAAACATGATTCTTTTGGGCTAGATGAAATTCCTCAAATTAAATGGGATTATGCAATTACAATGGGATGTGGAGATGAGTGCCCTATGATTTTAGCTGACAATAGAGAGGATTGGGGATTACCAGATCCAAAACATTTAGAGCCAGAAGAATTTGCTAAAGTTCGTGACATTATTGAAAGTGAAGTGAAAGATTTGATAGAGAAATGTAAATAAAAAAAATCCCGAAGTAAATCTTCGGGATTTTTTTTATGTTTTATTTTAATGCTATCTGTTTGTCTTTGTTGTATTCAACAGAGTACTTAAACTCCATTTTTTTATTTTGTTTTGATGGGAGTGTGAACTTCCAACTTAACATTCCAGTTTTTTCAACGTAGTCAGCTTTTCCATAACTTAACAAGCCTACTTTTATGTCTTCGTTGTTTGGTACTGGAATCTGGTCTTCAATTATAATATCTACATTGTTAGGTCTGTGGTTTTTAACTTCTAACTCATAAGTAAAGTATTTTAATTGTTTGTCAGCTAAAAACTTATCTTTCTTTTCCTCTTTAACATCTACTTCATCATTCCTTGGCGCCAGCGGAGA
>CBDUPT010000349.1:0-2618 GCA_965369165.1 uncultured Flavobacteriales bacterium
AAGTTCTCCTTTTGGCAGAACACCTGTTGTGGTTACAGAAGAAATGGTGAGCCACATGAAAGATTTTTCTGTAATTGTTGATGTAAGTATTGATAAGGGAGGGTGTATTGAAACATCAGAAGTAACAAGCCATGATGCGCCTATATTTTCTAAATATGGAGTAATACACTATTGTGTGCCTAATATTGCTTCTAGAGTAGCTAGAACGGCTTCTTATGCCTTGAGTAATGTAATCACACCTACAATTATGGATACTGGTGAGTTTGGCGGTTTAGAAACAATGATAAAGTCTTATCAGGGTATACAGAATGGAGTTTACATCTATAAAGGTGTTTTAACGAATAAATATTTGGCAGAAACTTTTAGCTTGCCATATAAGGATATCAATTTATTATTAATGGCAATGTAATGGGAGTAGATAGGAAAAAACTTTTTTACCGATTAAAATTTTACGGAATTGGTGTAGGAATGGGTATGATAGTAGTTTGGGCTACACTATATAATGGGAGAGAGGAAAGAGCTTCTTGGTTGCCAGAAGGCAGGATTTTAGAGTTTTTAGAAGATGTTGATATGGAAATTAGTGACAAATTAAAGTGTGAGATAGAATGTAATAATTTACCATTAAATTTTATGGATAGTACTTTTTGGGCTAATGCTGAGGTTGACTTTGATAAGAGTGCTGTAAAACGTAAGCCTTGTCCTGAACACTACATACAATCAACTTTAGCAGATGGAAGAGTTGTTGGTATTTATGTGGATAATTGCGAAACTTGTATTGATTGCCCAGCCGAATTAACTGCAACTTTAAGAAGTGTGGTTAATGTTACTGAAGGTAATAAAGATTGTGGGTGTTAAAAGAAATAGATTACATTATAAAAAAAGCCAACTCATTGAGTTGGCTTTTTTTTATTGTAAGTTATGAATGAAACATTATCATAAATCCAAATCCTGCTAAGTAGCCTATTGCAGCTAACCAAGCAATTTTCTTTAAATACCAAAAGAAAGATATTTTTTCCATTCCCATTGCTACAACACCTGCAGCAGATCCGATAATTAACATACTACCACCTGTACCAGCTGCATAAGCAATAAAGTGCCATATATGGCTGTCCATAGGGTTAATAGTCATATCAAACATTCCCATACTTGCAGCAACTAACGGTACGTTATCTATTACTGCAGAACCAGCTCCTATTAATAATACAAAAATATCGCTACTCATAGATGCTTGAACATCTTCTCCGAAAGTAAAAATCAGCCCTAAAGATTCTAAGGCTGCAACAGTCATTAAAATTCCTAAAAAGAAAAGGATTGAAGGCATTTCAATTTTTGCTAAAGCACTAAAAGTAGGGCTTGAATGGTGTCCTGCACCATGTTCGGTTTCTTCACCCTCTACACTGGTAATACTAAACTGTCGATTACTAATAATTTCAGCAACCATAGCAACTATTGATAATGATAACATCATACCAACATAAGGAGGTAAGTGAGTAACCGTTTTAAAAATAGGTACAAAAACGATTAAAGCTAAGCCTAAGTATAACATCTTAGCACCGTGTTTGTTTGTTTGTTCCTCTTCTTTCTCTCCTTCAAATGTACCTTTAAATGCAGGTAAAAATGAGGCAATTAAAGTAGGTATTACCATGCAGATGAATGAAGGAATAATTAAGTATTCTACTAGTTTTCCAGCAGTTACTTTTTTACCCATCCAAAGCATTGTTGTAGTTACATCACCAATTGGAGACCAAGCACCACCTGCATTTGCTGCTATAATAATTAAACCGGCAAACCAAATTCTATCTTTATTCTCAGGAACCAATTTCCTTAAAATAGTGATTAATACAATTGTTGCAGTAAGGTTGTCAATAATAGCAGATAAAATAAAAGCTAAAATGGCAACAATCCATAATAAGGTTCTTTTCTTATTAGTTTTAATAAAGTTTTTAATGGTAGAAAATCCATTGAAATGATCAATAATTTCAACAATAGTCATAGCTCCGACTAAGAAAATTAGAATTTCACAGGTTTTACCAAAGTGATGTAGAAGAGTGTTTTCCATTATGTGGAGCTTCTCTTCATGTCCCATAACTCCAAATCCTTCTAACATACTCATCGCATGAGAATCAAACCAGTTTTTAAAATCATCTAACCCAAATGCAACTCCAGCCCAAGCTAAAGCCATCATTAATAGAGCAGGCACTAACTTATCAATTTTAATGCTATGTTCTAAAGTAATGGCTAAGTACCCTAGAATAAATACGATTACTATAAATATTTCCATGTTATATAATTTTAGTTAAGTGTTTTCAAATATAATCCTTTATACCAATTGGCCTAAGGCAATCTCAAAAGCAGTTTTTGCAATTTGTTGTTTGCTACTGTTTTTTGAATGTGCTTTTATTAATGCATCTTTAATGATTTTTGAAGTGTCTTCAAAAATTGATTTATCATCAATAACGCCAATATCATTACTCATAAGGTAGGCAAATACTCTAGCCATACCGCAATTTGAAATAAAATCAGGGATTACACTAATCTTATTGTCTGTGTAATCTGCAATTGCTCCAAAAAATATTTCGGGGTCAGCAAAAGGAACATTTGCACCTGCCGCAATTACT
>CBDUPT010000350.1:0-2608 GCA_965369165.1 uncultured Flavobacteriales bacterium
TTATGTCTAGAAATTTTTCAGCACCTAAATCAGCTCCAAATCCTGCTTCAGTTACAACATAATCAGAAAGGGTTAATCCCATCTTTGTTGCAATAGTAGTATTTGTTCCTTGTGCAATATTTGCAAACGGACCTCCGTGTATGATAGCTGGATTCCCTTCTAAAGTCTGAACTAAGTTAGGGTTGATGGCATCTTTTAACAAGATGGCCATTGCATTTTCAGCTTTTAAGTCTCTAGCGTAAACAGGTTCTTTAGTAAAAGTCATTCCTAAATAAATATTGCCTAATCTATTTTTTAAATCTTCAAAATCCTTAGCCATACATAAAATAGCCATCACTTCTGAAGCAGGAGTAATGTTAAAGCCATCTTGTCTAGGGATACCATTAGCTGTACCTCCTAAACCAATAGTAATGTCACGTAAGGCCCTGTCATTCATATCCATAACTCTTTTCCAAGCAATTGTTCTAGGGTCGATATTTAGGTTTTTAGTTTTTGATTGTAAGTTGTTGTCTAGTAAAGCAGATAATAAGTTATTAGCTTTTTCAATAGCTGAAAAATCTCCAGTAAAGTGTAAGTTGATATCTTCCATTGGAACTACTTGAGCATAACCTCCGCCAGCAGCACCACCTTTAATTCCAAAAACTGGACCTAAAGATGGTTCTCTTAAAACAACAGTCGCTTGTTTCCCAATTTTATTTAAGCCTTCAGTTAAACCAATAGAAGTAGTTGTTTTACCTTCTCCAGCTGGAGTGGGAGTTAGAGCTGTAACTAAAACTAAGTTATTGCTGTTTACTTTGTTTTCATCAATAATGCTTATTGGTAATTTAGCTTTGTTTTTACCATACATTTCCAAATTATCTTCATCTAAATTTAATTTGGAAGCAATATCTCTAATATGTTCCATTTTATTTGCTTGTGCAATTTCAATGTCTGATGGAAATTTTTCTGCCATAGTAATTTTAATTTTTAAGTGAGGCTTAAAGATATAAAAATATATGAGATGTTGTATAAAGTTTAATTTTGTTAAAAAAATTGTAACTTGACAAATTCTTGGTATTGTTATTGTTAAAAAGATAAAAAACTGAAAATGCGAAACTTAATAATCATCTTAACATTACTCTTAGCTGTAAATATTTCTGTTGCTCAAACAGACTCATTGTCTAATGCTCCAGAAGTAGAAATTTTCACAGATGATAGTGAGGTTTTGCCTGATCCAGTTGTTACTATAGAGTTTGATGTAAGAGCAGCATTTACTACCGGAGAATTTAAAGAGTTTTATCCGAAACGCGGTATGGGAGGGTTTGGAGTTGATGTGCTTTTTCCTATTACCGAAGAAAACCCTATTGATATAGGAGCAGGTTTAGGTTATTATTTTATGAGTCAATCAGAAAGAACTTTACAACTTTATACACCAGGAATAGGAGATTATGATGTGGAATCAAGAGTGAGTGGGGGAATGTTTGAATTTCATCTTATATCTAGAGCATACCCTTTAAAAGCTACTAATTTTCCAATCCAGCCTTATATTGAAGGTTTGGCGGGGTTCAGAGTTTTTGGTGCGAATCAACGTTTAGAGACCTATATTTATTCAACAGATGAATATTTGCCTGTAGAGAAAGATTATAATTATAATGGCTCATGGAGCTATGGTTATGGTGGTGGAGTAAAAATAAGAATGGGACGAGAGGAGTTGATATTTTTAAATTTAAAAGTGAATAAAATTTTTGGAACAGCAACTAAAAATATGGACCCTGAAAGCGTTGTGTTGTATGATGATGGGTCGTATAGTTTTGAAGAGTTTAAATCACGAACAGATGTTGTTCGTTTTAGTTTAGGTATACATATAATGATAGAATAGAAAACATGAAAAATTTAACTTATTTATTAACTGCAATATTAATTGTATGCAGTGTTTCAGTATCAGCTCAAGGCTGGAAAGATTTAAAAAAGAAAGCTAAAAAAGAGGCTGATAAAGTAAAGAAATCTGCTCCTAAGGGAGGTTTTTCGAATGAAGAGGCAGCTGAAGGTATGAAAGAAGCCCTGGGGAAAGGTGTAGAGAAAGGTGTGGCTCAACTGAATAAAAAAGATGGCTACTTTAAAGATCTAGAAATAAAGATTCCAATGCCTAAAGAAGCAAAGTCTGTTGAAGAGAAGCTTAGAAAGATGGGGCAGGGTAAAAAAGTTGATGAAGCTATCGAAAGTATGAATAGAGCTGCTGAAGATGCGGCAGAAGGAGCGAAAGATATTTTTGTTGTTGCGATTAAAGCAATGACTGTAAAAGATGCTGTAAGTATTATTAAAGGTGATAAGGATGCTGCAACTAAATATTTAAGTGAAGCTACAAGAGCTGAGTTAGTTAAGAAATTTCAGCCTGTTATAAAGGCTTCTTTAGATAAAGTGGGAGCAACTAAACATTGGAAATCTGTTTTTGGAACTTATAATAAACTGCCAATGGTTAAAAAGATAAATCCTGATTTAGAAGAGTATGTTACTAACAAGGCGTTAGATGGATTGTTTATTCAGATAGCTAAAGAAGAGTTAAATATTCGTGAAAATCCTGCAGCTAGAGTTACAGACTTATTAAAGAAAGTTTTTGGATAGTAAAGAA
>CBDUPT010000351.1:0-2554 GCA_965369165.1 uncultured Flavobacteriales bacterium
TAATACTTGAGTCCAGCTAGCTCCATAAACCTGTTGATTAACCATTACTTGTGCTATTCCTTCTTTAATCTGTTTAGCAAATTCTTCATGGTTACCATCAAAGTAAATAAATACTTTCGATCCCATTATAGTTGTTATTCCTCCTACTTCACCTCCCTCAAGGTTTAAACCTACATTACTCTGCTTAAAATGTGATTGTTTATTATAAATAATAAACTGCATTTTACCCTTAAGTTCATATTCAAAAAACTCTTCTTGCTGTTTAATATATTCTTTTGCAACTTTAGCTGTATAAACTGCTAATTCGCTACCACCTGTATAGAAGTAAGTCTCATATTGTTCAAAACGATAATATTTCCATTCAAAATAGTCATATTGAACTCGATTTTTACCAAAACCTACTTGGGTTCCATTGTAAAATTGAGCCTCAGATTTTTGAGCAAATAAAACACTTAGCATTAAAGCTAAAACTATGGCAATATGAGTGTTTTGTGTTTTTATACCGTTATTATTAAAGTTTACGCGTAAAAATAAAGATTTTATGAGGATTGTAGATACTTTTACAGCATTAAATAAACATTAAAAACTTATGATTAACGTACACTATTTTACCTTTAATGGTTTTCAAGAAAACACCTATATTCTATCTGATGACACCAAAGAATGTGTAATAATTGATCCTGGCTGTTATAGCAATGAAGAACAACAAGAATTAACTTCTTACATAAATGATAATGGCCTTAAACCCGTTAAACTATTGAATACGCATTGCCATATAGATCATGTTTTGGGAAATAGCTTTGTCGCCAACAAATACAATATTGGATTAGAAATGCACGAAAAAGATTTACCAACCCTACATGCTACTCCAGAATATGGACACTTGTATGGTTTTAATATTGATAAATCTCCAGAACCGACAGTATTATTAAAAGAAGGTGATAAAGTTAAGTTTGGGAATGCTGAGTTAGATGTGATTTTTGCCCCTGGACACAGTGCTGGCCATATTGTTTTTGTTGATAATCAAGAAAAATTTATAATAGGTGGTGATGTATTATTTTACGGAAGTATTGGAAGAACAGATTTGCCTGGAGGTGATTATGATACACTTATCAATAGCATTAAAACAAAATTATTACCTTTAGCTGACGATTTTAAAGTTTACTCTGGACATGGACAGCCAACAACAATTGGTTTTGAAAGAGCAAACAACCCTTTTTTACAATAAACTCTCCATTGAGTAGCTTGTCCCGAAGAATGTCACCCTGAGCTTGTCGAAGGGTTATTTCGGGAGAAATTAAGAGAGGTATAACGTTTTTATAAAAAATGAATAAATCAATATCTCATAACCCTAACAAAAAAACGCACCCGAAAGGAAGCTACCAGCCAAAAAAAGACAAAAGCTATAACTATATTGTTATGGCTGTTTTATGTTTTTTTATAGGCTTTGGATTAACTATTGGTTTTTACAGTTACATTTTAATTGACATTACAACTTTATCAAAATTTATTGCAGCGTTTGCAGTTGTAGGCTTTCTAATACCTTTAAAGCTATATCGTAAATGGTTTCATTTCATTAAATATGAGATGATTATTTTCAACATTCTTGGTGTAGCACCTATTTTAACTGGCTTATTTTTATGTTTAAACTTTATGTTTGTTACGGATGAGTTTTCTCACGACTATAAAATCATGGATATTTTTATTGATGGTAAAGAGAATCACAAAACAATTGGTGTGGTATTAGAAAACAACGTTTTTTCTGGTAACGATAAAATTGTAAAAATAAACAACATTACCCCTGATGTTTTAATGAGTAGCCATTACAGAGTTACTTTAGCCAAAGGTTTGTTTGGTTTTGAAGTAGTAAAAGAAACTAAATTTATTAAGAAGTAGTTATGACCTTATAATTTTTTTTGAAACAAAATAATCATCAGTTGATATTTTAATGATATAAATTCCTTTTTTCAACTTATTCTTAGGGGTAATTTTAATTCTGTTTTCAGTAAGTGTAATAAAATTAAAATTATCAGTCACATCTTTACCAGTTAGACTTAACACTTCTATATTTTGAGATAATATTTCTTTTTCCCCAGCTAAAATTATTTGATCTTTAAATGGGTTAGGATAAGCAGTAATCTTTTCGCTTAAATCAAGATTAGGAACTTCAATTATTTCAGCCAACTCCCTGTTATATGCTCCCCCAGCATATAAATCTTTCACTTGATATCTTACTAGTACCTCTTCTTTTTTTACAATAATAAGTTCATAATAATCTTCTTTGATAAAACCGCTTATTTCCTTTGAAAATTTAGTTTCATAAACTTTACAATTAAAATAAGTTGTTCCAAAAACTTCATACTTTACATTTTCTATAACGATATTTTTTTCTACATCTTCAGCTAAAGTAAAAAGATAATTAGGAGATACAGGAGCTGCTATTTTTTTAGTAGATATTTTAGATAGATTATCATCTATACTTATTGTAGGATAAGTTAAATGTAAAACATTTAACTCTGATAATATTGTATCATGATGTAATTTATTGTTACTT
>CBDUPT010000352.1:0-2522 GCA_965369165.1 uncultured Flavobacteriales bacterium
ATGAAAAGCCAAAAGCTCCAGAAGAGATTCAGACTAAGTATGAAAAGTTAGATGCGCCTAAGGTTCTAGGTAAGATTGAGTTGCCTATAGAAAAAAAACCAGTAGCTTCTTCATCAAAGGATAATAGTAATAATAAAAAGAAGCGTAAACGTATTACTCGAAAGGTAGATGTGGCTTCTAATGCTGATAAGAGACAAGGTCAAGGTGCTAGAGGAAAGAAAAAAGGAGGAAGAATAGAGAAAAAAGCTGAGTTAACTGAGCAGGAAATTCAAGATCAAATTAAAGAGACCTTAGCAAGATTAACTGGTGGAGGTAAGAACAAAGGGGCAAAGCATAGAAAAGATAAAAGAATTGCAGCAAGTGAGCAAAAGGATATTGATTTAGAATTAGAAGCAATAGAAAAGAAAATACTAAAAGTAACAGAGTTTGTTACGGTTAGTGAGTTGGCAAGCATGATGGATATTGGAGTTAATGATATTATTGGAGCTTGTATGAGTTTAGGAATGTTTGTTTCTATTAATCAAAGATTAGATGCTGAAACACTTTCAATTATTGCAGAGGAACATGGTTTTTCTGTTGAATTTATTTCTGCAACAGAAGATAATGACATTGATTTAGATGTTGAGGATAAAGAAGAGGACTTGAAAGATAGGGCAGCAATTGTTACTGTAATGGGGCATGTTGATCATGGTAAAACATCTTTACTAGATTATATTAGAAAAGCGAAAGTGACAGATGGTGAAGCTGGTGGAATTACGCAACACATTGGTGCGTATTCTGTTAATGTTGGAGAGGATAAAAAATTAACTTTCTTAGATACTCCTGGTCATGAGGCATTTACTGCCATGAGAGCTAGGGGTGCACAAGTAACAGATGTTGTAATTATTGTTATTGCAGCGGATGATAATGTGATGCCACAAACTAAAGAGGCAATTAATCACGCTCAAGCAGCAGGAGTACCAATGGTGTTTGCCTTTAATAAGGTAGATCGAGATGGTGCAAATCCTGATAAGTTAAAAGAAGAACTTTCTGCAATGAATATTCTTGTTGAGGATTGGGGTGGAAAATTTCAATCTCAAGAGATTTCTGCAAAAACAGGTCAAGGAATTGATCAATTGTTAGAAAAAGTGATTTTAGAAGCTGAGTTATTAGAGCTAAAAGCTAATCCAGAAAAAAATGCTGTTGGTACGGTTATAGAGTCTGAATTAGATAAAGGTAGAGGTTATGTTTCTACTATTCTAGTTCAAGGTGGAACAGCAAGAATTGGAGATATTATTTTAGGAGGTTGTTATAGTGGTAGAATTAAGGCCATGTTTGATGATAAAGGAAATAATGTTGAAGAGGCTGGACCTTCTGTTCCAGTTTCTATATTAGGATTGAGTGGTGCGCCAAGTGCAGGAGATAGATTCCATATTATGGATGATGAGAAAGAGGCGAGAGCTATTGCAGAAAAAAGATTGCAATTGCAGCGTGAGCAAGGTGTAAGAACACAAAAACACATTACGCTTGATGAAATTGGAAGAAGATTAGCAATTGGAGACTTTAAGGAGTTAAATGTTATTATCAAAGGTGATGTTGATGGTTCAATAGAGGCATTATCCGATTCTTTACAGAAGCTTTCAAATGAACAAATTGAAGTGAATGTAATTCACAAATCAGTTGGTCAAATTTCTGAATCTGATGTGATGTTAGCAGCAGCTTCTGATGCAATTATTGTAGGTTTCCAAGTTAGACCATCTCAAAGCGCAAGAAAAGTTGCTGAAAAAGAGCAGATAGATATTAGATTGTATTCTATTATATATGATGCTATTGAAGAGATTAAGGATGCGATGGAAGGAATGTTAGCAGCTAAGATTGAAGAAAAAATTGTTGCTACTGTTGAAATTAGAGAGATTTTTAAAGTGTCTAAAGTTGGAACTATTGCAGGTTGTATGGTTCAGGATGGTAAAATTAGCAGAAATAGCAAGGTGCGTTTAATTAGAGAAGGTATTGTTATTTATACAGGAGAACTTGGTTCGTTAAAACGATTTAAAGATGATGTGAAAGAAGTAGCAAAGGGTTATGAGTGTGGATTGAATATTGCAAACTATAATGATATTAAAGTTGATGATATTGTTGAGGCTTACGAATTGGTTGAGGTGAAACAAAAGTTAAAATAGATTAAATTTATAATTCAAAAAAAACCGAAGCGAAAGCTTCGGTTTTTTTTATGAGTTAATTTTTAGAATATAAATTACCTCAATAAACTTAAACTCCCTTTCTCACTTTTAATTACTCCATCTTTGGTTTCATAACTAATTACATAAAAGTATGTTCCTTCAGGAGCAATAGCTGCTGCTGTAGTGTAGCCATCCCAAATGGTTAGTTGTTGGTTGTTGGTTTTTAGTGTGTGGTTACTAGTAACTAAAAACTGATTACTAGCAACTAACTGCCCCCACCTGTTAAATACTTCAGCTTTTAAGTTTTTAATTAAACTAGTTCCTGTTAGTTGTATTACAAAATTATCGTTATCACCATCACTA
>CBDUPT010000353.1:0-2454 GCA_965369165.1 uncultured Flavobacteriales bacterium
TTACAAAAGCAGAGGCAGGGACATTATCACCATTACAAACAGTAATGTTTGCAGGCACAGTAACTGTAGGCGTAGGGTTTACTGTTACGGCCAAACATGTTGGAGTACTTGTAAGTGGTGGAGAACAATTATTCGTCCAATCTACGCAAACATTCCCTCCTGGCGCAGTATTCCAAGTTACATTTAGGGAGGTAGTACCTTGCCCACCAGTAATAGTTGCACCAGCAGGGACAGTCCAATTATAGGCAGTAGCATTAGTCTGTACAGGGATAGTATAGTTTACAAGATCTCCTTCACAAACAGTTGTGGGCCCTGTTATAGATGGTATTGCTATTGGTGGTGGGCAACAAGGCCCATATTCAACTCTAAGATTACATGCGGTTGCAGTCATTCTTTTCCAATTAGTAGAAGGTTCATTGTCAAAGATTACTCCTACTTGAAACCAATCTACAGGTAGCTGACTTTGCAAAAGAGCATCAGCATTAACTCCAAGATCATAGTATCCATAAGTACCGATTGTAGTCATAGTAATAGAAGTATATAACCCATTTGCCAAATCGTTTAAAACAGCAGCATTAACACCTCCATAAGGTCCAGGAGCTCCTGTTATGTCGTTGATATGAACTAACTCAGCAGCATTTCCACCTGTACCATTTACAAATAACTCTATTTCTACATTTGTTACACAAGAATTATCTGGGATAATGGCCGTATTAAACTTTATCCAAGCTCTATGTTGAGCGTTTCCACAACAAACACCTATAAATGCAAAAGCAGGGTTGTTTACTAAAGTTACAGTTGACATCCACCCACCAGTTGCTCCAGGTAAAACAACTGTAGGATCAATAGTTATTGGGAATTTTCTATTGTTATTTTTTAACCAAGAGACAGGAAGTAAGGTTGATATTTTCCATGAATTATTTTCTTGCTCTAAAAAGTATTTTCCTTCAACCATACTTTCTCCATCAGATACAGGACTATCATTATCATAAAATACGGGTTCTGGAATTGTAAGTACGTGATCTCCATTTGCATTAAAAATAACAAGAGGTGAAGCAGTTAGTGTTTTTTTGACTTTATCAACTGTTTTTATAGTCCACCCTTTTGGTAATTCTAATGTTTCTTGTATTCCAAAGTAACCAGAATTGATTGTTGATAATGAATTGGGAAGAGCATTTAAAATAATATTATTCTTAATTGAGCCATTTAAAATTTCAAATTCATCAGAAATGTTAGGGTATATTTCGGGATAAGTTATTTTATTTTCTTTAACATTTCCGAAACATGTGTTGTTATATGATTCATTTAAAATTTCTAAAGTATTATTTTCATTAAACAAAACTAATTTCTTCTCAGAAATGATTGATATTTCTTCGTTGGGAATTAAAGAAAGCTTTATTTTATTGTTACTACTAGCAATTTTTGGAAACTGAGATTGTATTATATTGCTTGTGTTAGAAAAGTTATTTGAACTTGAAATTATAGATGTATTAATGGTTTCCCATTTATCACCGTTTTTATAATGTATTGGACCTGAGGAAAAAACAGCTTCTTTTTTACCATTTTCTTTTTTAAAAACCTTCGTATACATATCACGCTCATTAGTTATTTCAACTGATTGAGAATGAACATTGTTTGATGTGAATAACCCAATAATGGTTATAAGAATAAATAAAGTTCTCATTGAGTATAATTGTTTAATTTTTTCGTGCATGCACGAAAGACGTAACTTCAGCTTTGAAGGTTGCCTTAAAAGTATAAAAAAAGCCCGTTTATTCAAATAAACGAGCCTTTTAGTGAATTAAGTATTAATACTTATAAATCAAACTTTATTCCTTGAGCCAAAGGTAGTTCGTCAGAATAGTTGATGGTATTGGTTTGTCTTCTCATATACACTTTCCATGCATCAGATCCAGACTCTCTTCCTCCTCCCGTTTCTTTTTCTCCACCAAAAGCACCACCGATTTCTGCTCCTGAAGTTCCAATGTTGACATTTGCAATACCACAATCAGAACCAGCAAATGATAAGAATTTTTCAGCTTCTTTTAGTTCGTTAGTCATAATTGCTGAAGATAATCCCTGAGCAACACCATTTTGCTTTTCAATAGCATTTTCAACATCTCCTGTATATTTCATTAAGTATAGTATTGGAGCAAATGTTTCGTGTTGTACAATTTCGAAATGATTTTCTGCTTCAATAATACAAGGCTTAACATAACAACCACTTTCGTAGCCTTCACCTTCTAAAACGCCACCATCTACTAATACATTACCTCCTTCAGCTTTAGCTTTTTCAATAGCGGCTAAATAAGTGTTTACTGAATCTTTATCGATTAATGGACCAATATGATTTTTTTCATCTAAAGGATTACCAATTGTTAATTGACCATAAGCCCCAACAATTGCATCTCTTACTTTATCGTAAACAGATTCGTGAATGATTAACCTTCTAGT
>CBDUPT010000354.1:0-2430 GCA_965369165.1 uncultured Flavobacteriales bacterium
AATTGTATGGTTGTTAAATTATTGGCTGGTGCTAATAATGATACCATTTCATCATCAATGTCTTCCTCTATAAAATCCTCACAACTATAAAAGGATAGTATGGTAAATGTAATTAACACTGTATTTCTAAGTATTTTCTTCATCATGTTCTGCTTTTACATTTTGTAAATAAATGGTTGAATTCAATTTTCTTTTTCGGGTTCTTAATTCTTTGGTAGCTTTAAAATCGATGGCTACTATTTTTCCTCCCTGATAATTATTTTCTATGTAGTTGCTTAACTTCAATAAGCGAATAAAGTCTCCTTCTACTGTTACCACAGCAGTTTTTGTGAGGTAACCTTTGTCGCTAGTAGCATAAGGTTGAGGAAAATCTTTTAAGATTAAATTATTTTTTTGAGCATAGCCAGTAACTGATTCTAGTAACATTTGATGTACATCTAGTTCTTGTTCCGTTTGGTCACCAATTAACTGCTCTATTTTTTTGAGCTTTATTTTAATGGCTTTAATTTGTTCTGGAGCATTTACATTTTTAGAAACCTGCTCTTCCATATCACTATTTTCTATAGCTAAATCTATGGTATCAGATATTGCCATATTGTAAAGAATAACAGTAAATAAGCCTCCTGCTAATAATACATAAAGTAGTCGTTTTTTATATGTTAGTTGACGCTTCATTAGTTAAAATGAATCATAATTTCAAATTCACCAGGTGTTTTTAGATTATCTTGAACAAAAGAAATGATATTAATATCCTTTATCCATGCATACTGCTTTAATTCTTTTATCCAGCTGTTTAATGTTATACTTCTGCTTACAGTGCCGTTAATCTTAATTTGTTCGTAATTAAAATGAATATCTTCTGCCTTACTAATTCGCTTAGTTAAAGGATTGATAAATAATTGATTTAACTGAATGCTATTAGGAACTGTTAACGCAATTTGATCGGCATAAAAAGAGATTTTTGATGCTTTAGTTACACCGCTATTTTGAATAAACTGTTCTTTATTTGCTAGTTCAATTTTAAGTGCTTCTAATTCTTCTACATATTTCTTTTTACTATCAATCTGATATTGTAGTTCATTACTCGTGCTTTCCAAACTATTACTAATAAGCATATTGGAAATGGTAAGGATAAAAAAGAACACAATTAAGCCAAACCCAACAGCAACATATTTGTTTTTATATAAATACTCTTGCTCTATGTTTTTAACTGTATTGCAATTAATAGGAATTAACTTACTTGCTGGTATAAAATGACTCAAAGCAGTTCCAAATGCAATTAGTTCGTGAGAGTTAACTGTTTCATCTTCTATTTTATATTCATCACCACCCGCAACACTTCCTAAACCATCTAGTTGAATAATACTGTTGTTTTCTATTATCAATTCATGCGTAGTAGTAAATAAAGAGTGTCCATTATCAATTAGAGGAATGGTATTTTCTAACACAAAAGGACCTAAATAAATTTGTACACCAAATAAATTGAGGTGTTCTATTTTTTTGATGGTAGGGTCTAATACATCTTTTCTGATAATAGACACCCAACTTTCGCTAACTGAAATATTCGATTGTTGTAAATAAAATTCTATTAATGATGCATTAGGTAATACTTGGTTTAATAATTCTTGTTGATTAGTATGCTCATTTATTTTAACCTTTTTATGGATAACTCCCTTTCCTCCTACAGCAATATATACTGGTAGTTTTTTTGTGTTTTGTTTAGCTAAATCCTCAAAAGTAATATCAGTAAATCGTTTGCTAATTTCAACACCTTCTTTTGTTGCAACTAATTCAACCGCAATTAATGTATAGCTATCTTTAGTGTTATATATTAACTCTATCCCAATAACAGACTGTCCTTTAATTAATTTATATGTATCTAAAAAATGGAGCATTAATAGATTACTGTTGGTTTAATAAATATGTTAAGTTTACTCTTTGATTTTTCTCTACTTCTGCTACTAAAAAACCATTTAATTACAGGAATTCTTGATAAAAAAGGAACTCCAGCACCTGATTCGCTTACTGATTTCTCTTCCAACCCTCCTAACAAAATCATTTCTTGATCTTTTACTCTTATTAAAGAGGTGAAATCTCTAGAAACACTACCTGGAGGAGCTCCAGGTTCTATTTTACTTGTAAAGTCTGATTGAGCAACCGAAACCTCTAGCGTAATTTGATCATCTCCTGAAACAAAAGGTTTAATGGTAACGGATAAATCTGCATTAACAGATTTGTAAGTTTTTGTGGTAATATTTTGAGTGGATGTATTAGTGATTACATTGTTAGTTTCTTCAAAGTAATACTCTGTATTTCCAACACTCATAGTAGCTTCATGACCATTAAGAGTTGCTAATTTTGGAGTAGATTTTACTCTTAAAATTCCTTGAGATTCTAATGCCCTAATATTTACATAAAAGTTAGGGGTTA
>CBDUPT010000355.1:0-2418 GCA_965369165.1 uncultured Flavobacteriales bacterium
CGAGTTTTTTGTTGATGGTTTTTGGTGTATAGTGTGAAGTGGATTCCCCTTTTGAGAGGAGTGTCATCCTGAGCTTGTCGAAGGATAGGGGTGTGTTTAGTCAGCATGATTGTTTTTGTTGTTTTCGATACAAATTTGTTCGTACCTCTCAAATTCACTCGAACTGACAAAATAGAAATAAAACTAACAAAAAAATAACTGTCACTTCGAGTGCGTGAAGAATGAACGTGTATCGAGAAGTAAGTTATTCTTTAAACTTCTCTGGTATAGCTGCTTCAAAACTAACGTCTTTTCCAGTTTCAGGGTGTTTAAAGTTGAGTTTGTAAGCATGTAAAAATAAGCTGTCGGTAGGATAGGTAAAAGGGTTATTTTTAAAATAATCTTGATTCTTGTGTCCTTCATCACCCACAATAGGAAAGCCTAGTTCAGCCAAATGTAAACGTATTTGATTGGTTCTTCCAGTTAAAGGAGTAACACTTAATAAAGTTTGATTTTTATTGCTTCTTCTTTCCAAAACAGTAATGTTGGTTTCTGCTTTTTTACCAGTATTATCAACCTTTCTTGCACCACCTACTAAAACTTCATTACCTATTGATTGAATGGAAGTTATGTTGTTTTTCTCAATAATTCCTTCAACTAAAGCAATGTACTCTTTTTGTATTTGCTTTTCTTCAAATTGTACCCTAATAGTGTTAGCTACTTCTTTGCCTTTTGCAATAATTACTAGTCCAGTTGTATTAGCATCTATTCGGTGTAGTAGTTTTAAATCTTTATCAGGAAAAGCTAAGGTTAAAATGTTGAGTAAAGTATTCCTAGCATATCTTCCTGATGCGTGCATAGGCAAAGGAGAAGGTTTGTCAATCACCAAAATACTTTCGTCTTCATAAATTAATTGAATGTTAGTGTTAACTTCAGGTTCTATTTTGGGTTCAGAAGCGTGCTGAGTTAAATCGCCAGCTTTTACTTTGTAGTCAATAGTTACGGTCTTTCCGTTTACAGTTAAATTGCCAGATTCAACTTTGTTTATCCATAGCTCTTTAGTTGAACGAGGTACAGCTTGACTGAAAAAATCAACAATAGTAAGGCCTTCAAATCTTTTTTTTACTGTTAGCTTATAAACAACAGCCTGTGGAGTACTACCTGGTAATGGGGTGGTTACTTCTTGAATGGCTTGTGTAAATTCGCTTTGATTCATTACTGCAAAATAAACTTATTCTGAGAACATATAATATGAAATATTCAATTCTTTTGGTTGTATTGTTGACATTGTTTGCTTGCTCCAAGAAAGAAGTTAAAATAGAAATTAGACCTATTACTTTGGAAGAACCTTCTTTAATGAGAGGATTATATCTAGTGGATGAAAATGTTGCTTGGGCTTCTGGTACGAATGGAATAATAAGATATACCGGGAATGGTAAAGATTGGATTGCTTATAAAGATACTTTATTTCAAGATTTAGACTTTAGAGATTTACATGCATTTAGTATTAATGAAGCAATTATTATGAGTTCTGGTGATGGTTGCAAAATGTATAAAACCAAAGATTGCTGCAAAAGTTGGCAGTTGGTTTACGAAAACAATGCAGAAGGGGTATTTTTTGATGGAATGGATTTTTGGGATGATAAAAATGGAATTGCTTTTAGCGACCCAATTAGTAATCAGTTGTTTATAATCACCACAAATGATGGTGGAGACACATGGCAAGAGTTGACTGGCATTTCAATACCAAATACTTTAGAAGATGAAGCAGGTTTTGCGGCTAGTGGTACCGGAATAACCTGTGTTGGTGATAGTACTGTTTTTATTGGAACAGGTGGTGGAGCAATATCTCGTATTTTTAAATCAACCAACAGAGGAAAAACTTGGAGTGTTACTAATACTAAAATGAGAGCAGGTGAAGCATCAGGCATATATTCTATGCTTTTTGTTAATAATCATAGAGGGGTAGCAATTGGTGGGAATTATTTAGATTCAACAAGTACTAACGGAAATTGTATTGTTACAATAAATGGTGGGCAGACTTGGGTTGCTGCTCAAAAACCACCTTTAGGTTATAAATCTTGTGTAGCAGATAATGGGAGTGGAGTTTTAATTGCAACTGGTAGAACAGGTGTAGATATAAGTTCTGATAATGGTTATACTTGGAAGCATGTTTCAGATGATGCTTATTACAGTTGTGTAATAAAGGGAAATAAAGGTTGGTTGTCAGGAAAAAATAAGTTGTCACAACTTATAATTCTTTGAAAATAAAAAGTAAGGCAACTATTTTTTTATGTAGCCGTCTATTAAATCAAATAACAAAACAAAAAGTATGAGGTCAATTTTCGCAGCATTTTTATTAGTAGCAACAAGTGTTACTTCTTTAGCCCAAACACAAGATCCTTTGGATTGTGAAAACCCTATTTTAGGAGCAACATG
>CBDUPT010000356.1:0-2413 GCA_965369165.1 uncultured Flavobacteriales bacterium
ATAATATTTTCGGTGCCAGCTCTAACATTTCGTTCTTGAGCACCGCCAGTAATAATAGGTTTTATTTGAATATCTTGGTTTACATATAAAAACCCTACTCCTTTTGGACCGTGAAATTTATGTGCAGAACAAGTCAAGAAATCAATTCCTAATTCACGTACATCAAAACTATAATGACACATAGTTTGTACTGTATCAGAATGAAAAATAGCTCCGTATTCCTTACAGATATCAGAAACCTGTTTCAATGGTAATCTATTTCCTATTTCATTATTAGCGTGCATTAAAGAAACTAAAGTTTTTCTATCTTTATTTTCTTCGAGTAATTGCTTTAAACTATCAATATCAACATAACCTTTAACATCATGTTTTACCAAACTTAATTTTAAATCCTTACAGCTTTTATCCAATACTTCAGCAGTATCAATAACCGCATGATGTTCTGTAGCAGAGGTAATAATGTGTGTAACTCCACCATCATTAACAGCACATCTCAACACCATATTATCTGCTTCAGTTCCTCCTCCTGTAAAAACGATTTCACTTGGAGCGGCATTTATATATTTAGCAACTTGTTTTCTTGATTTTTCAATAATTGCTCTAGTACTTCTTCCAAATGAATGAATAGAAGATGGATTCCCAAAGCCTGTTTCCATAATAGGAATAATAGCATCAATTACCTCCCTATCCATTGGAGTAGTAGCTGCATTATCTAAATATACTTTCATTTTTATTTAGTTGATGGTTTTTGGTTGTCTGTTTTTAGGGAGTAATACGCTCTAAATTCTTTTAACACTGTACCATATTATTTTCTACAAATAACTGATATTTTTAAGAATTAAAAATGATTATTTTTAAGTAAATAATTGGATTTCTAAAATTGAGAAGCCATCAACTATACACAAAAAACTAACAACCATTTATATCATCCCATTTACATCATCAATAATCTGTTGAGCCAACTTTTCAGCTGCTTCCATAGAACTATTTTCAGAATACACTCTAATAATAGGCTCAGTATTCGATTTACGTAAATGAACCCATCCATCAGCAAAATCAATCTTTACACCATCAATCGTATTTACATCTTCGTTTTTATATTTATCCGCAACTGTTACTAAAATTGTATCTACATCAATTTGTGGTGTTAGTTCTATCTTATTTTTAGAAATAAAGTAATTCGGATAACTGGCTCTTAATTCTGAAACTGAATTTACATCCGCTTTAGCTAAATGAGATAAGAACATTGCTATTCCAACCAAAGCATCTCTACCATAGTGAGATGCTGGATAAATAACCCCTCCATTTCCTTCACCACCAATAATCGCGTTATTTTCTTTCATTTTATTTACCACGTTCACCTCTCCTACGGCTGCTGCAAAATATTGTCCCCCATGTTTTTCCGAAACATCTTTCAATGCTCTTGTAGAAGATAAATTAGATACTGTATTTCCTGATTTATTTTTTAAGATATAATCCGCAATGGCTACTAAAGTATATTCTTCGCCAAACATCTCCCCATTTTCACAAACCATACAAAGTCTATCCACATCAGGATCAACCACAAAACCAACATCAGCTTTTTGCTCAACTACTTGTTTAGCAATTTCGGTTAAATTTTCTGGTAAAGGCTCAGGGTTGTGAGGAAACTGTCCATTTGGCTCACAGTACAACTCAACAATATTGGTAACTCCTAAAGCCTTTAATAAAGCTGGTAAAAATATCCCGCCTGTAGAGTTTACACAGTCAATAGCTACTTTAAAGTTTTTACTTTTAATCGCTTCAACATCTACCAATTCTAAATCTAATATGGACTGAATGTGTTTATCTAAATACGAATCATCTTTACTATAGCTTCCTAAATCATCAACATCAGCATAATCAAAGGCATTTACTTCAGCAATTGCTAGTAAATCTGCTCCGTCTTGAGCCGAAATAAATTCTCCTTTATCGTTCAACAACTTTAAGGCATTCCACTGTTTTGGATTATGGCTAGCTGTTAAAATAATTCCTCCTTGAGCATTTTCCATAGGCACAGCAACCTCAACTGTTGGTGTTGTACTTAATTCTAAATCTATAACATCAATACCCAAACCTTGTAAAGTACCACTTACAATATTGGTTACCATACTTCCAGACAATCTTGCATCTCTACCAATAACAACTTTTAACTTTCCAGCATTTTTTGATTTTAACCAAGTTCCGTAAGCAGATGTAAACTTTACAATATCCAATGGAGTAAGTCCTTCATCGGGTGCCCCTCCAATAGTTCCTCTAATTCCTGATATTGATTTTATTAATGTCATAGTTCTAATTTTTGCAAACAAAATTAGTTATTAATAATCACAATTAACAACCGCTAAAACTGTTAACTTTTTTGTTAATAATAAACATCAAAAAATGGTGCAGGTAT
>CBDUPT010000357.1:0-2381 GCA_965369165.1 uncultured Flavobacteriales bacterium
AACGATATTATGAAAATGGTAAAAAGCAAGGTAAAGCAATAGCTTGGCATCAAAATGGTCAAGTTTGGGTTGAAGGTGCTTTTAAAGATGATTTGAAAAATGGTGATTACAGTCTTTATGATATAAATGGTCAACTAAGAGAGCAGGGAGAATTTTATTTAGATGAAAAAGTTGGTCCATGGAAATACTTTGATGAAAATGGCGTTTTGAAAGAGTAATAACAAAAAAAAAGCCCCAGATTTCTCTGAAGCTTTTCGTAGTAAGTTTAATAGAATTGATTAATTCTCAATTATCTTAAATTCCGTTCTTCTATTTTTTTGATGAGCATCTTCTTTAGCTGTTTCACTTGTCATTTTTTCAATATCAGCATCACTAACTAATAACATTGTTTCCCCATAGCCTTTTGCTATTAATCGAGTGCTTGTAACACCATTTTCAACTAAAAAGTCCATACAAGATTGTGCTCTTTGCTGAGATAGGTTTTTATTGTAAGAGTCACTACCTCTTGAATCTGTATGAGCTGAAAATTCAATTTTCATTTTTGGATTAGCATTTAATAATTCTATTACTTTTTTCAATTCATTAGCAGATGATTCACGCAATGTAGCTTTATTGTAATCGTAAAAAATATTATTTAAAACTACTTTTTTACCTACTTCAAGTTTATCTAATTTAATGTGTTTTTCTACTACCTGAAAAGCTGCATCATCAGGTATGTTAAAGTTCTCTGAATAAAATAAATAGCCTTTAGCTTTTACACTAATTCCGTAATCTTTTCCTGCAGGAAGAGAAACCATAAACTTACCTGTAGCACTGTTTGATTCAAATGTGCCAACTAACTTATCTTCAGTATTATCATAAATTTCTACTTTTGAAAATAGAGGTTCTCCAGTTTTTCTGTCTGTTACGGTTCCTTTTAAAAGTGTCAGTTTTGGTTTGTTGATTTGATCTAAAAAGGCAACTCTGTAAATATCTCTTTTTCCTTTTCCTTCGGCTTTTATAGAGGTGTAATAACCATAATCTCCACTTGCAGTTAATACAAAGCAAACATCATCATCTGAACTGTTAATTGGATAACCTAAGTTTTCTGGTTTACTCCACATTCCTTTTTCATTAACACTTTTAAAGATATCGTGCCCACCCATAGTGGCATGTCCTCTTGAGCTAAAGTATAATGTTTTTCCATCAGGGTGAAGGAAAATTGCATCTTCATCTTCTGAAGTATTAATTGCGTTTCCAAGGTTTTCTGCTTCTCCCCAATTTCCTTCACTATCTTTGGTTGCTTTATAAATGTCTTTCCCTCCTTTACCATTAGGTCTATTACTTACAAAATAGATTGTGTTTCCATCAGGAGAATAACATGCAGAAGTTTCCTGGCTTTTAGAGTTTATTGGTTCAGGGAGTTCTGTTGGTTCGCTCCAATCATTCCCTTTCTTTTCTGAAACATAAATATTTCCAATTCCTTTTTTATTATCTCTATATAAAAATAGTTTCTGCCCATCTAAAGATAATCCAACTGTTGCATCATGAGATTCACTATTTACAGGTTTCCCCATGTTTTTAGCGTCAGTCCATTTGTCATTTTCTAGAGTAGAATAATATATGTCTTCGTAATAATCTGCTAACCCTCCGTCAATCTGACCTCCAGTTGTATTTGGTCTTCTTGAGGTAAAAAATATTTCAGATTCATCAGCAGTAATTACGGGAACATATTCCTCGTTTTCACTATTTATAGCTTCGCTCAAACTTTTTATTTCAACGTTAATTGGTGTTGCTACGAGTTGTTTGGCATAAGTACATTCTTTAACTTTTTTGTCTGATTTAGAAGGTATTTCTGTATCAATTTTACTTTTTGTTGTTTTCGAAAGTTTGTAGTACTTAATGGCTTCATCAAAATCATTGTTAAAATGATAAGATTTTGCCATCATAAAGTAGTAGTAGCCATCTAAATCTTTACTTAACAGGTATGCTTTTTTAAAATATTCTGTGGCTTTAGATTTATCTGATGAATGCATATAACAATCACCAATCTTGGCATTTAGTTCTGCATTATTAGGGTTAAATTTATTAGCTGCTAAATAATTATCTAAAGCTTTTGTATAAAAATTCATGAAGTATTTAGAATTACCTTCTTGTAAATTTTTGTAAGCTTCTTTAAACCCAGTAGGGTCTGATTTAAAGTTAGATTTGGAAAATTCTACATCTGTTTGCGCTATGATAATATTGCATAGAAACACAGTTGTTAGTAGTATTAGTATTTTTTTCATGCTCAATTTTTTACGATAGAAAATTAGTCATATTATACCAAATCTTATTCCAAAGTAATCTATAAAGTTTCAGTTCTATTATCTAAACCTAGCGTTAGATTTAGTACCTCTTCC
>CBDUPT010000358.1:0-2297 GCA_965369165.1 uncultured Flavobacteriales bacterium
ATCGGTATTTCCTTTTGTTGGGAGGTCTAATGAAAAGACAGAAGGAGTAAATACTTGTTCAGCTAATTCCTCTGATACAAAATTGATTTTTGCGTCAGGTAATACATTCTTAATGTAGTTTACAAATTCGCGTGTATTGTTGTAAGCATCCTCAATTCTTTGGTTCATAGATGGCAACTGGGTTGCCAGTATTTCCATTTGAAGCGGGGTAGCTTCATTATCACAAAGTTGAAGGTGTAAATCAATTTTCTCCATTAATGCTGCACCTTTTTTATTGGCTGTGCAATAACCAGCAGTACATTTTCCTCCACTTGGAAATTTAGAGCCACTAACATAAGCAATGGTTCTAACCGATGCTAATATTTCATCTTCACCTAAAAAATGGGTGTTAGGACAAAAGGTTTGATCTAAAATGAATACTGGTTCTGTAGCTAATTCTCCAGAAGAAGTTTTTCGTTTCTTGCTTAAAGCTTCTTTAAGTTTAATCATATCTGGAACTTCAACCCTTGGATTGGTTGGTATTTCAGCAATGATATAAGGTACAGCATCTTGCTCAGCTATAGTGGTTAAAACGCTATCTATGCTTTGAACCATATTATGATCACCATCAACAGGTAAATCCATTACTTCTACATTGTCTAAACATGCAGCAACACGTCTTGCTTGGTCGTTGGTACCACCATAACAATTTGGAGGAACAACAATTTTAATTTGTTTTCCTTTATGGTTCTCTAATGCATCATGAATCAACCCCATTACAATGGCATATTGCATAGAAAGACCACTGGAAGCTACCACAGCTTTTGTGTCGGTTCCAGTAATGGTTTTAATAGAGTTAAGTACACTTGTTTTATTTTTAGCTAAATCAGTTTGTTGATTGTCTGAAGATTTTCCAAGTAATTGATTTAAAGCTATCAAACAATTTGCTGGAGTCATGGCAATAGTTTCTCTTCTTCTTACATGCTGAATTTCTGAAACATAATTGGCGTTTTGTTCACCATTAACGAGTAAAACACTTCCTAATTGATTATCTGTATGGATGAAGAAATCCATGTTGTGATGAAGGTTAAATTTCCCCATTTCATTTTCTTGCGAAATGAAAATTGTGCTGCCATCAAACTCTGGAATATTTTCAATATTGCTAACCTGCTTTAATTCAAATTGATAACCATAAACCTCTTTGATTACTTTTTCATCAAAACAAGCAGGCAAATTTCCAATAGAAATAATCTGAGTGTTTTTATTGTCTAATAAATTCTTTCTAAGAACAGCTAAAATAGGAGCGGTCTTAGATGAAAAGCTAATTACATTTTCTGGTTTTAGATTGTTTAAATTAGCAATAGCCCATTCTAATACACAAGATAGGGGGTGACCTAAACGAATGTAGTCGTAAGCAGTTGGTAATTCATTTAATGAAGTTGGGTTAGCATTATTGTTTTTAAATAAATTCTCAAATTGCTCTAAAAACTGAGTTTTAGCTAATTCTTCATCATAAATATCTAATCGGTGTGTGGTTAAATTTAACCAACCTTCTGGCATATTTTCTAGTACAGCCTTAATGTAATTTAGCATGTTGTGTCTTCCTTTAGTTTTTGCTTATTTTAAAGTCGCAGTCAATATAATTGTTGCTGTGCTTCCAGCATATAATCTAGAAATAGGGCATTTTTCTTTTGCAGCTTGAGATAACTCAGTGAACTTCTCTTGAGTTAAACCATCACAAACTACATCAGAAACTAATTCTATTTTAGTAATGTTTGGTCCTATGTCATCTTTTTCTAAGGTAACAGTTGCTGTAGTATTAATACTTGTTGGAGTTAATCCTTCACCACTAATTAAAGCTGATAAAAACATTGAGTAACAACCTGCGTGTGCTGCTCCAACTAATTCTTCTGGGTTAGTTTCTGAACCATCTTCAAATCGAGAAGCAAAGTTAAAAGGTCCTTCATAACCTGTAAAACTCATTGTTCCTTTACCTTCTTTTAAGGTTCCATTCCATTGTGCTTTTGATGTGTTTACTGACATATGTATATAAGTTTTAAGTTTAAAAAATTCAAATTTAATTATTTAAGAAGCCTCTTCTGTTTTAATCGAATATTTTATAGAGGCTTTTAATTCAGTTATTTCTTTGTTTGTGAAATTTCGGTATTCACCCTTTTTAAGATTGCCTAATTCTACATTCATAATGCGCACTCTTTTAAGGGTTTGCACCTCATACCCCAAGTAAGTACACATTCTACGTATTTGGCGATTTAAGCCTTGAGTTAAAACAATGTTAAAGGTATTGCGGTCAATTTTTT
>CBDUPT010000359.1:0-2267 GCA_965369165.1 uncultured Flavobacteriales bacterium
AAGCAATATTGTAAAGGGAGATACAGTATTGGCTGGAATGGTGAACTTAAATACATTAGTTGAAATAAGTGTTACAAGCAAATATGAAGACACCAAACTCTCTAAAATTTTAAAACTAGTACAGGAAGCCACAGGGAGAAAAGCGAAGACACAGCGTTTCATTACCAGCTTCGCCAAAGTGTATACACCTATAGTTGTTTTTCTTGCGTTGGCATTGGCATTTCTTCCGTATTTTTTTGTAGAAGATTATGTATTCAGCGACTGGCTATATCGTTCTCTCATTTTTCTAGTTATTTCCTGCCCTTGTGCATTGGTAGTATCTATCCCACTTGGATACTTTGGAGGAATAGGAGCAGCTTCAAGAAATGGAATTTTGTTTAAAGGTTCTAATTACCTTGATCAAATAACAAAAATTGATACGGTAGTAATGGATAAAACAGGAACACTCACAAAAGGTATTTTTGAGGTACAACAAGTGGTATTTGATGAATTTGGTAAGGCAGGTTTTGTAGATATGGTTGCTGCATTGGAGGCCAACTCCACCCATCCCATTGCACAAGCTATTGTAAAATACTCAGGAGAGACTTACAAAGAAGTTTCAGTTTCAGATATTGAGGAAATACCTGGGCATGGGTTAAAAGGAAAAATAAACCAAAATGAGGTTCTCGCTGGAAATGGAAAATTACTCGACAAATTCAATGTTTCTTTCGACAAACAACTAAATAATCTTACTGATACAACGGTTATGGTAGCAGTTGACGGGAAATTTTCTGGTTACATTACTATAGCTGACACATTAAAAGAAGATGCTGTAGAAGCCATAACTGCATTACATCATATTAATATAAGAGAAGTAGTTATGCTGTCTGGTGATAAGCAAGCTGTAGTTGATAAAATTGCAGCACAGTTAGGGTTAGATAAAGCTTTAGGAGGTTTGTTGCCAGAAGATAAAGTAGATGAAGTAAGTAAATTAAAAGCAGCTGGGAAGTTGATAGCTTTTGTTGGTGATGGAATTAATGATGCACCAGTTATTGCAATGTCTGATGTTGGAATGGCTATGGGTGGACTGGGTAGTGATGCTGCGATAGAAACCGCTGTTGTTGTTATTCAAACAGATCATCCATCTAAAATAGCAACCGCTATCAAAATAGGTAAAGCAACCAAGCGAATTGTATGGCAAAATATTGGGCTGGCTTTTGGTGTGAAGCTAATTGTATTGGTTTTAGGAGCTGGAGGATTGGCAACCATGTGGGAAGCAGTTTTTGCTGATGTTGGAGTTGCACTTCTCGCAATCTTAAATGCTGTTAGGATACAAAAAATGAAATTTTAATTCATTTTGCACTCGTTAAACTAATGTTCAAGAAGTGTTAAATTGGTTCTGTCTCATTAATAAAAAGTCACGATTTCGTTACAGGGTTTTAACTGTTTTCTATCGGTATTCCAGTCTAACAATTAGAAAAGATGTTAAGGAAAAGTGAGTTAAATTGTTGTGAGATATTATTAGCGGCTTATATGGTAAGCCCCTAGTCGGGCTCGAACCTAAATCCTTTAATATCTTCATCTTAAAAGTTCTATAAATCTAACCTAGGTTCCACATAAATTAACCTAATAAATTTTGTTTTAAGACACTTAATTTTTTCAAATCATCTATAAAAGAGTTCGAAAAAATGTCTGTAGACTCCACAATTTTAAAAAACAAAAAAAAGGCGAAGAGTTAACTCTTCGCCTTTTTTTTGTTTTTCACTATTTAATTTTTAATAACTTTCATATACTTATTAATCTTCTCTCCTTGAATCTGTATAAAATAAATACCATTTGAAAGATGACTAACATCAATAGACTCTTTTGAATTATTTATTGATGGTAAACTGTAAATAACTTGTCCATTAACATTAATAATTTTCAATGACACATCATTTAATTTTGAAAACTCTATGTTAAGTATGTTACTAACAGGGTTAGGATATAAACCAACCTCTGTTTCATACAAAAATTCATTTACAGAAACACCTGTAACATTAACACAACCTGAAGTATCTGTACACCCATTTTGAGTAACTACAACTGCATAATTTCCGTTTGAACTAGCTATATAACTTTGATTTGTAGCTCCAGAAATTGCGGTATTATTAGAGCAATCTATCCATTGGTAACTTGCATTTGATGCATTAGCATATATAGAATCATTTGTTAATGTTACCGAAGTATCAGCATTATTTATTGTAAGATTTACTGTAATTATACTATCACAATTGCTCGCATTAAGA
>CBDUPT010000360.1:0-2229 GCA_965369165.1 uncultured Flavobacteriales bacterium
AAAAGGAACTACCTGAAGAGTTTCTTAATTCTAAACAACTCCTAAACCCTATTATTGGAACAATAAACACCATTATATTAATTACAAGTGGTTATTTTATGGCTATTTCCGTTAACTATTTAAGGCTAAATAATCATGAAAAATCAGCTCAAACTATTTTGCTAGGAACAGTATTAGGTTTTGCTTTTTTAACTTTAAAAGGCTTTGAGTTTTACCAAAAAATAGATGCAGGTATAGGTTTTAACCACAATACCTTTTATACATTTTACTGGTTAATGACTGGGTTTCACTTTGTACATGTATTGTTTGGAGTTGGATTATTGACTTACATGTATAAAGCAGTAAAAAATAAAAAATACGATACTAATAATTTATTTGATGTAGAAGCAAGTGCTACTTATTGGCATTTGTGCGATTTAATATGGATACTCATCTTCCCTATTTTGTACTTATTATGAAAAAAGAAATTAAATTAAATACCCTTGTTTGGATACTATTAGTTGCTTTAATTGTTCTAAGTTCAATTTTTGCAGAAACTAATTTTAAATATACTTATTTAGCTATAGTTACATTTGCTACAATTAAATTCTTAAGTGTTTGCTTTCAATTTGTAGAAGTTAAAAAAGCTCATATTGTCTGGAAAATAGTAGCTATAATTTTTGTAGTGAGTTATTTTATAATTTGTATGGTTTAATATTATAATTTCAACAACCATTTATGACATTCATCATAAACACAATCCAAACAAAACAGTTTTAAATATAATAATTATCATAGTTCATAAAAACCGACACATATATCTTTATTTATAATTAAAAAAGATATAAGCATCCTTATTTAGGCAGGTATGAAAAACACAAAACACATAAAAAAAATAATAAAACATAAATACTTTAAAAGTTTAACATTAGTCGTAGGATTAGTTGCTTCTTCCCATGTATCTTATGCTCAAGTTTCTTTGACAGGCGAAATTAGACCAAGAACCGAATATCGTCACGGTTTTAAATCTATGGCTGACTCAGCTCAAAAATCTGCAATTTTTACAAGTCAAAGAAGTCGTTTAAATTTTGGCTACCAATCCGAAGGCTATTTGGTTAAAATAGTTTTACAAGATGTTAGAGTTTGGGGTAACCAATCTCAATTAGTAAATAACCAAGATTTTGGTGCATCTATTCATGAAGCATGGGGAGAAGCTTTAATTAATAAGCAATTTAGTGTGAAATTTGGTCGACAAGAAATTGCTTATGATGACCAAAGAATATTAGGTAGTGTTGGTTGGGCACAACAAGCTCGTAGCCATGATGCCTTGCTTTTTAAATTTAAAGTAGATTCAACCTTTAATATTCATTTAGGAGGTGCATTTAATCAAGATAAAGAGCAACTAACTACCACCCTTTATACTATTCCGGGTAATTACAAAGCCATACAATATTTATGGGCTCATAAAGATTTTGGTAAAACTTTTGGTGCTAGTTTTCTATTCTTAAATAACGGAAAACAAGCTGTAAAAACTGATTCTACAGGAACAATTTTTAAAGATAATTATGGACAAACTGCTGGCACTTTTCTTAAATATAAAAAGAATAAATTAAGTGTTTCGGCTAATTTTTATTATCAATTTGGTAAAGATGTAGATAATACTAATTATTGGGGAAATCCAGACATTGAAGCGATGCTTTTTGGTGGTGAGGTAACTTATAATATAAGTGAAAAATTTACTGCTACTGCTGGGTATGAATATCAAAGCGGACAAAGCCAAACAGATACTACTTTAGCTTATAGAGAAATAAAACATGCTTTTACCCCACTCTATGGAACCAATCATAAATTTAATGGAACTATGGATTATTTTTATGTAGGTAATCATATTGGAAGCGTTGGTTTACAAGACATTTATTTTAAAGTGAAATACAAATCTGAAAAGAGTTTTTGGATAGGAGCTGCTGCTCACTTATTTTCTGCTACAGCTGATGTATTAGATCAAAACGAATTATTAAAAACTGGGAACATAACAGCTATGAACAGTTCTTTAGGAACAGAATTAGATTTAAATATGGGGTGGAAATTATCTAAAGGAGTTGATTTTAAAATGGGGTACTCACAAATGATAGGTACTGAAACTTTGGCAATATTAAATGGAGTTACTACATTTGATAATGGAGATTTAGTAGGAAGAACTGACCAATTAAACAATTGGGCCTGGATGATGATAACCATTAAACCAGATTT
>CBDUPT010000361.1:0-2224 GCA_965369165.1 uncultured Flavobacteriales bacterium
ACTGTAGCTTGATAAGCTCCAGAATCAAAAATAGGAGAGAACCATTCAAAGTATAATGTGTCAGTAGTGTTAATATCGTTAAAGATTAAATCTTTACAGAATTCATAGTTGTAAGGTATTTGAAGGGTTTGGTTCATTTGAGGGACAGTATTTAAAAAGTTAGGAGCAGAACCACTAGTACAGTTCAAGCTAATGTATTGTACATCTCTTCTTGTTTCTCCTATTTTAACACTATTTCTAAATTCTTCAACTCTAATAGCAAATGTAAAAAAGCCTGTTTGTGCAGGTTGAGCAGTGATTAGCCCAGTCGTTTGATTGATGTTCATTGGGAAAGGACCACCAATAATATCGCCTAAATTAAACGTTCCTGCCCAAGTTAAACCTGGGTAAAATGGGTATGCACCATTTCCTGCAAAAGTACCATTTGCAGCAGTCCATGTATCTAAAGGTTGTACAAGTGAATATACTAATGAATCTCCATCCGCATCTGTAATAGGGTATGAGAATTGTTTTGGTCCTGAAATACAGAAATATGCATCGTTAGGGTAATTACCAAAGTCTGGTGAAGAGTTTTGGCCTAAAGCAGGGTCAGGAATCATAGCAAACCAATTCATGGTTCCACCATTTTGAACATTAATTGCCAATGAGTTTCTAGCATTAATCTGACCTTGAACATAGTATCCATTAGGATTATCAGCTATAAATAAATCAACAGGTGATTCAAAAATCCCTTCTTCTATCCTTACAATGTTAGGATCAGGGGTATAGCAAGGATCTCCTAAAGGAACTAAAGTAAAAGGATTTGTTTTGGTTAGTGTTTGGGTTCCTACTTGAGCATGAGTAACAGCATCATAAATACCAATTGTGATTGATGCTGGCATATTTATACCATTAACATCATCACGGTAAGCTCTTAATTTAATATGGTAATTTGCTCCACCAGTAGCAGTACTAACCCATTGAATGTGAAAATCTCCTCCAATAATGTGAGAAGCTTTAAAGAAAGGTAGCATTACAAAAACTGCAATAATTAAGGATAACGTTTTTTTCATTTTATTATATTTTTTTTGAATGATTTTAAAAACAAGATGTGAAAATAATCGAAATGGTTGCATTAACCTATTTTATTTATAAAATAAATACCTAACAAAATAACAGATATACTTATTAGATGATAAAATGTAAGTATTTCACCTGCCAATATTCCCCACATAATTGCAAATACTGGTATAAGATAAGTTACGCTAGAGGCAAAAAGTGCAGTGGTTCTTTTAATGAGTAAGTTAAACAAAATAACAGAAATGGCAGTTCCTAAAATAGCTAATAAACCAATATATATCAAGGCATTAGTAGCATATGCACTAGTTATGGTTATTTCAATAAAATCAGTACTTAATATGTATATAATAGTAAAAGGGCCAATAGTTAGAAAAGAAAGAGAGGTGATTGCAATTGCTTTTATTTCTTTTAAATGGACCTTTATAATATTTACAGAAAAGGCATAACACATGGTAGCTATAACTACAAGAAAAGAGTAGTTGTTATTTGAGTTTTCAAGATTTAGCCCATTAGAAGCGATTAAACCAATTGCCCCGATTAAACCAATAGTAACTCCAATTAATTGAAACTTCTTAACTCTTTGTTTAAAAAGAATTGCTCCAACTATTAATGCGAATATTGGTACCAAAGAATTAAGCATACCGCTTAAAGAACTAGATATTTCCGTTTGTGCTAGCGTAAACAAAAAGGCTGGAACTCCGTTTCCTAAAAAACCAGAAGCAATTAAGTATTTCCAATACTTTCTTTTTATTTTATTAATTTGTTTAAATGCAAATGGTAAAAGAAATAGAAATGCAATACTGATCCTTAGTGCAGCTACAATAGTATGGCTATAAACTTCTAACCCTTTTTTCATGAGGATAAAAGAACTTCCCCAAATAAATGCAAGCACAAAAAGGACTAACCATTGTAGAAGTTTATTATCTAAATTAAATTTACTCATTTAATATTTTGTGGCAAATGTAATTACATTTCTATAAGTTATTTTATTAATTTTGTTGTGTTATTAATAAAAATAGTACTATGAAATATTTAACAAAAGAAATAGCTTTGGTTGCGTTGATGTCCATATTGATTATTAGTGTTTCATCGTGTTCTTCTTCAGAGGAAGATGTTGTAATTGAGAAAACTGAAATTAATACTGATAAAATTGTTGTTGTAGATT
>CBDUPT010000362.1:0-2224 GCA_965369165.1 uncultured Flavobacteriales bacterium
TCAGTGAATCAAAAAGGGTTTCATATTAATTATTTAATTGTTGGTTTATTGGAAGATGAATATGGAAAACAATTACTTCAATACATTGCTCAAAAGGAATTTAAAAATAGAATTATATGTAAGTCGTTTGCTAATGCTTCTGAAACCAGAAAATATTATAATGCAGCTGATTCCGCAATTTTTACTCGTGCTGCTATATCAATTTTTGAGGCATTGGCAACAGGATTATTTTTGTTGCTACCAAAACAAAAGAATATTAGCCATATCTTAACTAATAAAAGTGGGCTTTACTATACAGAATTGAATGAAGACGTGCTTATTGAAAGCATTAACCATCAAAAAGAAAAAAGGCAAGAACGCATAAATGAAGCAAAGAAATTTTCTTATGGTAACTTAGCAACTAAAATTATAGCCTTAAGTGAAATTTAAAAATTGGAAAATATGGCTTAAATCCAAGCCTTGGATTTTAAAGTGGTTTATTATTGTGGTGCTTTTGCGTCCTATAATTGATAATCTCTACTTTTTAAAGAATATTTCTCCGTTTTTATCACCATTGTATATTGTGGGAGTACTAACCCCTGTATTGGTTATCCTCGCTATAGCTAGACTTCCGAAACCCAAACAAACCAAGTTAGATAAGTATTTTAAAATATGGTCTGCATTTATTTTGTTAGGTACTTTTTTTGTCATTCTTTTCGATCCACTTTCAACTATTTCATTTGAGTTTTTATTGAAATTGACCATTCCTATTTACCTCTATTATTTTGCCCGAAGATTTATTCAATCTAAAAAGGATTTAGATGGAATTTTAACCACTTTTTTATATTCAGGAATATTTGTGGCTGTTATTTTAATTTATGAATTAGTTTTTGGAGCCATTCGAGTTGTAGAGAGTAGAGGTATGGAACGAATTCAAGGAAGTTTTGGTGATGTAGTAAGTTATGGCATTTACCTAACCTTTTGTTTTTTAATTGCTACTTATTTTTACTTTTCTCGTAAAGGTGAAATCCCCAAAATAAAGAGAATAAGAGCTGTAATTATAGTTGGGATATTGTGTGTTTTAACTTTGGTTAATATTCATCACATTGCTTCTTATTCTATCTTTTTAGGTATTTTATTATTGTTTATGGTATTTAACTTTAAAGCAAATAAAGGGGCTGCAATGAGTTTGTCTGTTATGGTTTTTTTGGTTTTTTACTTTTTTGGTCAACCAATAATAGAAGAAAAAATAACTCCTTTATTAGAAACCGATATTGAGGTTTATGAAGGAGAGCAAGAATCTGGACGATTAATGCATGGTAGAGTTGGACGCTGGACAGCAATGTTTGAAACCTTTACCAATGAGAATATATTTGCCCAATTTTTTGGATATCCTACTACGCTAAAGTATTCTTTTCATTATGTAGGAGTGGGTTCACACAATGATTATGTAAGAATGTTGTTTTTGTCAGGTTATTTTGGACTGTTTTATTATTTAACACTATTAGTCATTTTCTTTAACAGAGCTAAAAAAATGCACAACTCTACTAAATATTTAGCGTTCGGAACTTTGGGAATTTTAGTTTTATTTTCTATAAGTATTGTTCCTACTTATTATCCACCATTTATGTATGTAGTAATGTCTGTGTTTGCTTATGTAGCTTTACCAAAACAATTGCAAGGGTAGTGAGTAGCAAGCCAACCATATTGATTTTAGGGAAATTGCCAACACCATTAATGGGACCTGCAATTGCTACTCAAATTATTTTAAATTCAACCTTACAAGAGGAGTTTAAGTTGGTACACCTTGATACTCGAATGAATACTGATGTTGCAACGATGGGGAGATGGAGTTTTTCTAAATTAGTAAGAAGTATTGGTATCTATTTTGAATTTATAAGTAAAGTAAGAAAACATCAGCCTAACCTTATTTTAGTGCCTATTAGTCAAACAACGATGGGCTTTTTAAAAGATGCTCCATTTATTTGGCTAGGTAAATTAATGGGTAAAAAAGTGCTGATTCAGTTACGGGGGAGCAATTTTAAAAATTGGTTGAATGTTGCTTCAGGATTTACCAGAAGTTTTGTGAAAATGACACTTAAAAAGTGTGTAGGCGTAATTGTTTTGGGAAATAATTTAAAGCATTTGTTTGAAGATTATTTTACCGAAGAACAGATTTTTGTTGTACCAAACGGAGCTAACTATCAGCTTCAAACAAAACAAACAGAAGAATTGACTGTTTTAT
>CBDUPT010000363.1:0-2217 GCA_965369165.1 uncultured Flavobacteriales bacterium
TAACGATGGCAATTTTATTGTCATCACTAAATATATGGGGACAATCTGTTAAAGGGAAAATTATATCTAACTATAAGCAAACTCCTTTGACTGATGCCACCATATATATTTTAGAATTAAACAAAGGAACCTCCACTGATAGTAATGGAGAGTTTACAATTAATAATTTAAAAAAAGGAAACTATCAAATTCAGGTATCTTATGTTGGATATCAAACACAGTTAAAAAACATAATGGTAGAAGAAACCGATATAAACATTGACTTTATACTACAAAAATCAGTAATTGATATCAACGAAGTGGTAATATCTAGTGCATTTAGCAATACTCAAGATGAAAACACTCAAGTTATTGATGTAGTAAAGAAAAGTGATATGCAAAAATATGGTGCATTTACTGTTATGGATATTATTAATCGAGTTCCTGGAGTAGAAGGTGTTACTACTGGACCGTTAGTTACCCGACCAATTATTAGAGGTTTATCTAGTAATAGAGTTTTAACAGTTGTTGATGGTGTTCGCTTTGAAACCCAGCAATGGGATGATGAACATGGCATTGGTATAAATGAATTAGGTTTAGATCGTATCGAAATTATAAAAGGTCCTTCTAGCTTAATTTATGGGCCTGAAGCTATGGGAGGTGTAGTTCATTTTATTGAAGAACAACCAGCTGCTGTTGGAACCACAAGTGGAGATGTTATTGGGACTGTATTTTCTAATAATGCTGGAGCATTAACCAACTTTAACATTAAAGGAGCTAAAGAAAAATATAATTGGGGAGTTAATGTTTTAGGTAAAGTGGTTTCCGATTACTTTTATAATGGTTACGATTTTAGAGTGCCTAATACTCGACTTACCGAATATGGAGGTAAAGGTTATATTGGGTTAAACCGAAAATGGGGTTCCACCAAATTATCCTACCTTTTTAATACGGCCTATTATGGGATTTTAGATGGCAAAGACATCGTTAAAAAACCAGATGGAAGCATTGTAAATACCGACAGCTTAGAGAAAGAAAAATTTCCTGTAGAAACTGAAGCTCCGTTTCATTTTGTGATGGATAATAGAGTGAATTCTACCACCACTATTTTAGTAGGAAAATCTAAAGTTCAATTAATTTTAGGTTATCAAAACAATCACAGATCTGAACATGAAGAGCTAAGTGGCAAGAAAAAAGGCTATAATTATGTAGATATGATTTTGCAATCGAGCACCTATAACTTAAAATGGTATTTACCTGAATTTAAAAATTTCACTACCATAATTGGTTCACAAGGAATGTATGAGCAAAATAGCAACTCCACTAAAGCTGCAACTCAGTTAGTGCCAGATGCAACAATTATTGATGCTGGATTTTTTTGCTTATCCAAATAGTGCAGGAGGTAGATATGATACCCGTTCGTTAAGTACTGTTACTCGTATTGATTCTACAGTTAACATGCCTGGCATATCTCGTAATTATGACAATGTAAGTGGATCTATTGGTGCATCATACAACATTAAAAAACATTTAATTTTAAGAGCAAGTTATGCCTCAGGTTATCGCTCTCCCAATCTTAATGAGTTAATGGCTAATGGTGTAAAACTAGAGTCGTTAACTTTTGAAAAAGGAAATGCTAACTTTAAAAAAGAACAAAACAATGAAGTTGATGTTAACCTAACTTTTAACAGCAAACATTTTTCGTTAACGGCAGCAGCTTATCAAAATATCGTAAACAACTTTATCTGTTTATCACCAACAGGTACGTATGTAGTTTCTGGTATTCCACGAGCTCCAATAGTACAGGTTTACGAGTTTCAACAAAGCAATGCACAGCTTAAAGGTGGTGAAGCAGTTTTAAATATTCACCCAGATTCTAAATGGTTTAATTATGAGGTTAAAGCAGCTACAATAACTGCAATAAGAACTGACAACAATTCTTACTTACCTATGATGCCAACCAATAAAATTTACAATACAATAACTTGTAGTTTTAAGAACTTTAAAAAGTTTAAAAAATTCTTTTTTAGAGTTGGAACAACAACTGCTTTAAAACAATTTAAAGTAGCAGCAAACGAGAAAAAAACACCATCATACACATTAATTAATGCTGGAATTAGTGCAAGTTTAAACGATTTTGAATTTAACCTAACCGCAAATAATATTTTAGACAGAACCTATTTAGACAATATGTCTAGGTTTAGATCTTTTGATATTTATAGCCCTGGTAGAAACATT
>CBDUPT010000364.1:0-2090 GCA_965369165.1 uncultured Flavobacteriales bacterium
CCTAATGATAATAAAGGAGATATGGTACCATTAACTTCTATTTCTCCTTCATCTACTGAATAAACACCAGCAATAATTCTTAATAAAGTACTTTTTCCTGACCCATTAGATCCAACAACACCAAGTATATCTCCTTTGTTAATGGAAAAACTAACATTTTTTAAAGCCCAAAAATCAGAGCTGTTAGCTTCTGTTTTTCTGACCTCATTACCACTTTGCTTTAGCACATCTTTTAAAGAAAGCTTCATTTTTTTGTAGCCCTTTTTATTAATGCTGAACTTAATGCCTATATTTTTTGCTTTAATTATGTTACTCATAACATTTTAGGTATTTTGTTACTCTGTTTGGTAATTAAAGTTATTCCTAAAAGGAAAAATAAGACTGCATAGCCTAAATAAATTAAAATAGATATATCAGGTGACTTCCCATAAACTAATATGTTTTTACAAGTCTCAAATAAAGAAGCAAAAGGGTTTAAAGCTAAATAAACAGTTTTGTATTTTTCAGGAACACTAGATAATTCGTAAAGGGCAGGAGATAGGTAGAAACCAATTCTTAGGGTAAATGCTAAAATATTTTGTAAATCTTTAAAATAAACTCCAACAACCGCAACGAGCATAGAAATTCCGTAATTAAAAATAAATTGAATTAAAATTAATGGTATAATCCATAGTGTATTCAGAGTAATATTTGCATTAAAGATAAACAACATTGGTATCAAAACAACTAGTCCCAAAATGTAATTAAAACAGCCTATCAGAACTGCATTAATAGGAAAGATGGATAAAGGGAACTTAACTGTTTGAATTAATGATGTATTAGCTATAAATGATTTTACTGAAGTGCCCATTGAGTAAGAAAACCATCTCCAAGGTAGTAGAGCACTAAATAATAATATAGGAAACTGCTCTCCTCCTCGTTGAAAGATAACAGATACTAATACAACATATACGAGCATTACAAAAAGAGGGTCTAATATTGCCCATCCAAAGCCTAATGCTTTATTTTTATAAAGAGATTTTAACTCTGAACCAACAAAATAGCGAATTAAATCAGACCTTAATAATAACGATGATATTTCTTTACCAATTTTCAAATTTAGTGTAATTTCTTATAAATATTTACTAGTTTAACCTCTTCATGTTCCCACCTAAAATCTTCTGCAGCAACTTTTGTATTTTTCTTTAATGTTTTTTGATATTCTGTATTATCAATAATCTTGTTAATTGCTTCAGCAATGGATTTTGGTGATTCTGGATCAAAAGTTTCTCCAACAGTATATTTATCAATTACTCTTTTTAATTCAGGGAAATCACTCCCCGCAATAGGAACCCCTGCATTTAAGTATTCAAAAAGTTTGTTAGGACTGGTATAATAGTTATTTAATCCAACAAACTGATAAGGGATAACACCAACTTCAGCAGACTTTGAGTTATTTAGTAATTCATTTTGAGGGACACCAGGAGTAAATAATACTTTATCTTCTAAGTTATATTTTTTCACTTCAGCATGTAGCTCAGGCTCAATTCTTCCCCATCCCATAAATACTACTTTAGCGTTATCTATGTATTGTGCAGATTGAATTAGATTAAAAAGACCTCTATTAACAGTAAAACCTCCTTGGTAAAGAACAATTTTAGTGTCTGAAGAAAGTCCTAAACGCTCTCTTAATACATCTTTATCGTTGAGTACAATGTTTTCATTTACTTCTGGGCAGTTAAAAATAATAAAAGGTTTGTTTTTTAGTTTGTAACGATCTTTTAGTTCAATAGCAATCGATTCATTAACCGTAATTAAAACATCAACTTTAGGAGCGTATTTTCTTTCAATTATCGTATAAAATTTTCTTTCTATTGGCTTTAAAGCACTCATTTCAGTATAAAGCTCATGAGCATCATAAACAACTTTAGCATTAGTTAGTTTAGCTGTTTTATAAGCTGTAGGGACAGTGTGTAAGTCGTGTCCATGGTATATGTCAGCAGGCTCTTCTTTGTTAAGAATTAAACTTTTCTTATAAAAATCGTGGAAACATAACGGTTTATGAATAACCATCAATAAGCTTTTTAATGGAAATACAAGAATTATCATTA
>CBDUPT010000365.1:0-2075 GCA_965369165.1 uncultured Flavobacteriales bacterium
ATTCTCTTACACTTCTATTAAGTCCGTTATTGCAAACAACACTTACCATTGCTCCTGGAACCCCATGACCTGTACAATCGGCAGCAGCAAAAAGCACCTTATTTTTAGTTTGTTCCAACCAATAAAAATCTCCTGCAACTATATCTTTTGGCTTATAATAAATAAAACTCTCTTGTAAATATTCCTTCACGACTTTACTTGGAGGTAGAATTGCACTTTGTATTCGTTTAGCATACTGTATACTATCTGTAATCTCTTTGTTCTTTTCTTCCAGCTCAGTGTGAGCTATTTCAACAACTGTCTTCTGTTTTTCTACTTCTTCTTTTTGTTCCTCTATAATGCCTTTCTGTTTACGGGTTACTTTTAATCGGTTAAAGACCACTAAAAGAAAAATCCCAACCAAACCTAACCCTCCGGCAGTAGCATAGGTTAAAATTGTTTGTTTTTCCTTAGCTTCTTGTTCTATAGCAATTTGTTTCTCGTGTTCAGCATCATCCACAGCTTTTTGCTTTTCGTACTCGTATTTAGCTTGTTGTTGGGCTACTGCTTTTTGAGTGCTTTCGTTTTTAAGTGAGTCTCGCATCTGTATGTATAGTTTATACATTTCTAATGCTTTTTTGTGATCTTTTTGTTTTTCTGCTACTTTACTTAAAATTATTGCATTATCCTTTATCCCCCTTAGATAATTAATTTTACTTCCTAACTCAAACCCGATATTACTATATTTCTTTGCTTCACTAATATTTCCTAGTTTAAGTTGAGTCCCTGCAAAAGTTGCATAACTCACAGTTAAACCAATTCGATCATCTACCTTTATACGATAATCAATGCTTTTATTATAATACTCTAAAGCTTTATCTAGCTCTCCCATAGTAGAATAAGTGCCTGCTATATTATGACATGCATCGGCTCTTTCTTTATCATTTATACCATCTTTACATATTTCTAAATTATTGAAATAATATTCTAATGCTTTAGGATAATCATTAAGAGTTTTTTTAATAAAACCTATATTATTATTTGCTGTAGCAATTCCTCTAATATATTTTAACTCTTCGTATACTTTTAATGATTTAATAAAGTATTCTAAAGCTGTATTATAGTCTTTTTGTTCATTAAAACTAGTTCCTATGTTGATGTAGCATCCAGCAATAATCCTTTTATTGTTTAGTTCTTTACTTATTTTTAATGCCTTATAATAATTATCAATAGCCAATGAAATATCACCTTGTAAATTGTATAAAAAACCGTTTCTCAAATATTGTTCTGCTAACTCCCCTTTATTGTTTAGTTCTTTATATATATCTAAACTCTCATTATAATATTTTAAAGCTTTATTAATCTTTTTATCTGTTTCAGCATAATACCCTAGATTAAAAGCTGCTTCAGCAAATACCCTCTTATAATATTGTATTAGAATTATATCTTTTTCATTGTCGAGTTTTGATTTAGAAAAATCATAAACTATTTGGCTATATTTGGGATAAACATTTTTATCCCAGGTTCCATCTACAATAGCATAGAGTGCATTATTTTTGAGTGTATCTTCCTTCACTTGGTAATAAACACTTAAACAACTATCAACTAACTGTCTATCTTCTTTACTTAAAGCATCCCAATCTAAACTATCAACTAGGTAGTAACTCTTATCAGCATAATTTTGGGCAAAAGAAAATTGCTGAAATATATTCAGAATGACAATTAGTGATAGTATGTATTTTAAATACTTCAAATTCTTACACCTATAACGCAAACATCATCCAATTGTTCTAGGTTACCTTTCCAGTCTTCAAAAGCTTCATCAATTAATTGTTTTTGCTTTTCCATACTTTCTTTTTGGATGGATAAAAGAAGTTTTTTTAAGTTAGCAGTCTTTAATTTCTTGCCTTTTTCTCCTCCAAATTGGTCTGCATATCCATCAGAGAAGATGTAGAGACTATCTCCTTTTTGTAATTCTAAAGTATGAGTAGTATATGGTTCTGGATTATCAAATTGTCCAATTGGTTGTTTATTGGCTTTAGTTTCGATAAGCTCGTATTCGTCATTACGGGCTTGACCCGTAATCTGGTTATTAG
>CBDUPT010000366.1:0-2064 GCA_965369165.1 uncultured Flavobacteriales bacterium
ACACTGGGTCTAGATGAGTTTGAAACGACACCAAAAGATTTAAAAAAATGGCAACCTGGAGTTTATACTTTAGAAGCCATAACTAAAGATAAATTTGGACAAGAGGTTAAAGAGATTAAGTTTTTTACAGTTTTTGATGAAGGTAAAAAAATGCCTAATAATAATTTGCAGTGGTTTAATGCACTTAAAAGTAAAGGTGAACCAGGAGAAAAAGCTGAGTTTTTAATAGGAAGTGCTGCAAAAAATGTAAAGGTTAAATATGAAATTGAACACAAAGGTATAATCGTAAAAAAAGAATGGATTACATTAAATAATGAACAACGAAAAATTGTTATTCCAATTTTAGAAAAGTATCGTGGCAACTTTCATGTTCATTTCACATTTGTAAAATATGGAAGAGATTTTAAGAATACAGCAACAATTACAGTTCCATACTCTAATAAAGAATTAGATGTAGAGTTTGAAACTTTTAGAAATAAGTTGTTGCCTGGTCAAAAAGAAGAATGGAAAATTAAAATTAAAGGAAAAAAAGGAGAGAAAGTAGCTGCAGAAATGGTGGCAACTTTATATGATGCTTCTTTAGATGCTTTTAAGCCTAATTACTGGGGACTATATACAAATGCGTATGATTATAGTGATAGGTATTGGAATAGTAATACATCTTTTAGTACTAAGGGTTCAGAGTTGGTATCATACGACTGGAATTATAAATCTATTGTTACAAAAACGAAGATTTATGATCAATTAAATTGGTTTGGTTTTTATTTTGGAAGACGTTATAGAAACTACTACACTAAATCTTCTTTGTCTGGAGGATACGCAGAGGGAGATATGGTGATGGAATCTGAAGCTGTAGAAGAAGAATCTGTTATGGATGAAGATAATTCAGGTTATGCTGAAAAATCTAAAGATGCTAAAAGAGCCTCCGGAAAAACAGCAGCGAATGCTCCAGCTCCATCACAAGATAAAAATGAAGATGTGACTACTACTTCCTCAACAGGATATTCATTAGGAGGAAGAGGGAAAGGTAATAAACAACAAAAAGAAATAGATGAAAGGCTCTTTGATGATGTAAAAGCGAGAAGTAATTTTAATGAAACCGCTTTCTTTTACCCTCACTTACAAACTAATGCAAAAGGAGAAGTGATTATTAAATTTACTATACCAGAGGCTTTAACTAAGTGGAAATTTATGGGGTTAGCACATACCAAAGATTTAAAAACGGGTATGTTATATGAAGAAACTGTTACTCAAAAAGATTTAATGGTTTACCCTAATGCACCACGCTTTTTTAGAGAAAGTGATAAAATGACCTTTAGTACAAAAATTACTAACCTTTCAGAAAAAGACTTAGAAGGAGGGGCTAAAATTTTCTTTTATGATGCTTTAACTATGAAATTAATTTCAGATAAATTAGTTAAGAGTGATGAAACAGTTACTTTTAATGTTAAACAAGGGAAAAGTACTTCGGTTAATTGGCAAATAACAATTCCAGAAGGATATTCGGCTATTACTTATAAAGTGATTGCTAAATCAGGTAGTTTTACAGATGGAGAAGAAATGGCTGTGCCAGTTCTAACTAATAGGATGTTGGTTACAGAATCATTACCATTACCTGTTAGAGGAAAAGGAGTGACTAATTTTAAGTTTAATAAATTGTTGGCTTCAGGTTCTTCATCTACTTTAAAACATCATAAATTAACTTTAGAGTTTACATCAAATCCTGCTTGGTATGCAATACAATCATTACCATATTTAATGGAGTATCCTTATGAATGTGCTGAGCAAACTTTTAGTCGTTTTTATGCAAATTCTATAGCATCTCATATTGCTAATTCTAACCCAAAAATTAAAAATGTATTTGAAAGTTGGAAAAACAGTACGCCTCAAGCATTTTTATCAAACCTTGAAAAAAATCAAGAATTAAAAGCTTTGATTTTAGAAGAAACACCTTGGGTATTAAATTCTCAAAACGAAAGTGAACGTAAAAAACGTGTGGGTTTATTGTTCGATTTAAATAGGATGGATAATGAATTAGGTAGAGCTTTAAAAAAGCTGCAGCAA
>CBDUPT010000367.1:0-2060 GCA_965369165.1 uncultured Flavobacteriales bacterium
GGTATGACTATTAATTCTCAAGAGTATTTTGATTACCACCACTCTGAAGCTGATGTTTTTGAAGCTGTAAATAAGCGTGAATTAGAATTAGGTGCTGCAGCAATGGCTGCAATGGTTTACTTGTTAGATAAGAACCTGAAATAATTAATGTAAAGGTCTTCTTTTTATCATTCCGCCTTTTATATCTTTAACACTATGCATCACAACAAATGCATTCGGGTCAATTTTTTGTACTTCAGTATTTAGCTTATTAATATCTAATCTTGTAATTACAGAATAAACAATATCCATTTCTTGAGATTCTCCAGTTTTACCAAAGCCCCTTTCTCCTTTGTACAATGTTACTCCTCTACCAATATCGTGAATAATCATTTTTTTTATCTCATTGCTATGTGGTGAAACTATCGTAACACCAATATACTCTTCAATACCCTCAATAATAAAATCTAATGTTTTAGAAGCTGCTATATAAGTTATCATAGAGTATAATGCAATCTCTACACCCAATAAATAAGCAGCTGCAGAAAATATCGTGATATTAATTACAATAATTACATCTCCTACTGTTGCTCCTATCTTTCGACTTAAAAAAATAGCCAAAACCTCTGTGCCATCAATTACAGCTCCTCCTCTAACCGCAAAACCTATTCCTGCACCTAAAAAGAAACCTCCAAATACGGAAACTAGTAAATTATCGTTGGTAACATTTGGAAATGTTACCGTTGCCAAGCATATTGCCAAGCCAGAAATAGCTAAAACAGTTTTTATTGCAAACTTTCTCCCCATTATACTGTATGCCAATAAGATAAATGGGGCATTTACAACAATAATTAAGTAATGTAAAGGAACATCTGTTAAAGCAGAAATCAATAAAGAAATCCCTGTTGCTCCTCCATCTATAAAATGATTGGTTAATAAAAATCCTTTAAACCCAAATGCAGCTAAAAAAATACCTATTGTAATTAGAAAAAAGTCTTTTACGCCTCGTTTAACATTAATCTTTAGGTTTCTATACCCTTTCGCTAAAACATAATCCGAAAGTTCTTTTCTTTTTTCAGATTTAAGTAAAGGCTTAACGGTAGAACGAACTACTATTTTTTTTAAAAAATTTTTCAATTTAAATGCTTGTTATTTTAAACGCACACCATGCGTAGTAAATGAAATTCTACCAGCTGTAGAAAGTTGTACACCTTCAAATATTGGTTCTGTAGTGGTTGGTTTAATAGCCCAATTAAACAAAAAATTAGCTCCTGTCCCACCTTCTTGATCTACTTCATCAATAACAATAGCAACCGTTTCCATAGGTGCTAAGTAAATAGGCTTTTCAAAATAAGTTCTTATCAACTTGCCATGTGTATCAAAATATTTAGCACTAATCATATAAATAGTATCGGTAACACTTGTATTCCGCATACTAATGGTAGAGGTTAAATCGTGTGTTAAATGCTCTGTATAACTATATATTTGAGAATAGTTTGAAAGATATGTTTCTCCATAAATCAAAGAATCGTTTGTATTAATTTTTATTGCTCTTTTCTCCCAATTAACTGGATCAATAGAACTCATCTCTTTTTCATTAATATTACACGAAAAAAACACAATAGTTACTAGTATTAACGCAAAAATATTTTTCATATATGAGGTCATAAATTTTGCTAACGAAGTTAATAATTTCAACTCAGATTATCAAGTAAAATACACCCTATAAATAGCTAAAATAACAAACCGTTAATTATTCTTAAAATGTGTGAATCAATTTGTGCTATCTCGTTCAATTTTATATCTTTACCCGACAAGACAAAATTTGACAGCAATCCTTAACATAAACGGAATTTCTAAAAGTTATAAAAAAGTGAAAGCTTTAAATAACTTATCACTGCAAATAAATCAAGGTGAAGTTTATGGAATTTTAGGCCCTAATGGAAGTGGAAAAACCACAACGCTAGGAATTATTTTAGATGTTATAAAATCTGAGTCTGGAAGTTACAGTTGGTTTGGTAAAGCACCAAGTAAAGAGAGTAGAAAAAAGATTGGTTCACTATTAGAAACTCCTAATTTTT
>CBDUPT010000368.1:0-2030 GCA_965369165.1 uncultured Flavobacteriales bacterium
CATATTATTAAGTAAATTATCATCACCCCAAAAATCACCTAAGGTTGCTGTATGAGAAAAATTATTATTTGATGGAGCTAAATCATCTGCACAACTTCCATGAAATGCTTTAATTAATCCCGAAGAAACTAAAACATCAAAATCTGCTGTATTGGTATAAGTATTACATTTAAAAATTAAACCTGTTGCACTTACACTTGCAGAAGTATCTCCATTAATATTAGCTGCTTGCGTAGCTACAGTAAAATTATCAAAAGTGTTACGGTATATTTCATTTGCTCCTGGTCCAGAGTTATTAATGTAAGCCCCAAAATATCCTGCTGCGGTACTAAAAGCATTATCTTCTACTTTATATTTATCACTATTGTTTAAGTACAAACCAAAAGCGGAAAAAGCTCCTATATTATTACCCACAAAAATAGTGTTATTGGTTGCTTGAGCTAAATCTAAATTTTGAAAATACATGCCTCCATAATTATTATTAAAGCTGCTATTAACCACTTTTGCTGTTTGCGACCTCATTGTTCCTCCATTAGCCAAAATACCTACAAACAAATCGTTAAACTCACTTATTATTGGGTTTGGGCAAGGATTTGGATAGGCAACAATAGTAGGACATCTATCTTGTACTGTAAACAAAGTTTCGTAAGCTCTAATACCAAAACCTCTGTTGGCAATGTTTGGATAAGCAGCTATACCAGTTGCTGTTGCCTCAAAAACACAAGCTAAAAACCTTAACCCTCTAACTTTATTTAACTCAGCGTGTGCTAATGGATTTAATGTTGGATTATTTAAGTGGGCATCTGTAACAAAATGACATTCTATGAAACGAGATTGATCATTGTTATAAGTACTAAAAAATTCTTCAAATTTTGTATCAATATAATTGTTTCTAAAAGTAGTTTTCCGTGCATTAATAATACCTCCGTTAAATCCTGAAACTGTTGTGTTAATTATTGGTTTACCATTGTTTTGTTGATGCTGAAAATTAGCTGTTGCTACCATTGCATGTTCAATAGTAGAATTATTTTTAGCTATAAACCTACCTGAGGTAAATGGTTGATTAGGGCCATTACCCCAAACTTCTACTCCGTGCCACATGGCATTGGTATCACAACGAATATCAGCAGTTAAGGTTGTACCATCAATGGTTAGCCTTGCCCCATTTTCAATTATTAATTGTGCTTCTGGAGCAAATTCAAAACGCATATTATTTATGGTAATGTTTGCACCTGTTTTTATGATTAGTTTGTCTTTTATAAAAATTGGAGATACCAAATTAGCATTTGATGCACCAATGTTATTGTTCCCATCTGACCATACTTCAGTACTGCTATATTCATTGTTACTATCTAAAACACTTACATCATAAGGACTGTTATCTATACAACATTCTAAATTGGCTGTAAAGTGTGTGGTATAATTCATTCCGTCTATTTGGTCGGGTAATAAATAAGTTTTTGCCTGTGCTTGACCAATATTACTAGCATAATTAAAATCATAACTAACACCAACTCCTGAATTATCCCAAACAGCAATAGCACTGTTAGGTGTATTTGGATTACTAAAAGTAGCTAACCTTCCATTTGTACCATTGGAATTATTACCATAGAAATATAATTTTTCAACTAAATTAGGTCCAATCTGTTCTGTGTTCAATTCTATTTCTGTATTAACAAAATCATCTTCATTAGTAACACTTGCATTTATAGATGTTAAAGGAACTGGTGATGGCGCACCAATTTGGTATACATCTATTACTGATGGAGTAAGGGTAGTTTTATCATGAGTAATGTACAAATAATTACCATCAGGAGAAAACTCTATACCGTGGATAAATGCATTTTGATCTAAATAATTATAATTATTTTCTGTACCACTAATTGGCAAGCCTGTTAAAGGACTAATATCTACGTAATAAAAACCAGAAGTTTTTTGAGAAACTGTTGTAGTAGGACTTTTAAAATAACTAAACGCCATTCTGTAATTACCATTTGATAACTCAACTAATTCCATTTCTCCCCTATCAT
>CBDUPT010000369.1:0-1971 GCA_965369165.1 uncultured Flavobacteriales bacterium
AAACTCACCACTTGTTTTTTCTTCTGACAAAATAGCCACTCCAAGAGCTATTACTACTGCTGCAATTATTATTTTATGAGATGGTTTAAAGATTTTTAATTGCTTATTAATCTTTTTTACATAAAAAATGGCAGACCAAAGCCCAAAGGACAATAATAACGTGATGCCAATTATTAGGTTTATTGAATTGTAATTGTCAAAATCAAAATTGAACCTTGGCAAATAGCTAAAAAGTCCTTCAATAGAATCATGAATTAACAAATGATTGCTAACTATTAATATTAATACCGTTATTATTCCTGTAAAAGGTACAATCCAGTTTTTAAGCATATTATCAGAAAACAAAAACAAGGCAATGAAAATTAAGATGAAAAATAAAATGGCCCAAAAATGAAATAAGGCTGCAACGGCAATCCAAAAGGAGGCATCAAATAATTTTTTCTTAACATTAATTTGAGACCTCATACTTATAATTCTTCTCAATGCCAATAGAATAAAAACATTTGCCAACAATACTTTTACACTGATTAAAACCACTGGAAACATGGCTAAAAATAAACCATACAACAAAACATGATAACTGCTTTGCTCTATTAATTTGTTTTTAACCGCAATAAAATTTAAGAGAAAAATTGTGAATATACTTATAGTCAACACCATTATTTGCTTAGATATCAAGCCTATAGATATGGGTTCTGAATGCAAATTTAAGATTGCAAAAACATAGACAAAAATTGTAATCGCAATTACTATTACAAAATTTATTGGTTTAGATTTATTGAAAATACTTGCAATCATTAACTGTTTTTGTATTTTTGCTCTGTAAATATAAGATTTATTACTATGAAAGCATTTTGGGAAGGTATCGCTAATTTATTTGTAAACTTTTTATTTAAACCGTTTGATGCCTTAAGAGCTCTTGAACTAGATAATTGGTGGTTAGCAAATAGCGTATCTTGGATTTTAGCTTTAATTGGTTTAGTGGCATTTGTTTATTGGATGCTTCAATTAAGAAAATTTGACAAAAATGGTGAAGAAGACAAAAGCATTACTTCACACTCTTACCTATAAATCGAAACCAATATCTTTTCGATAATTCATCTTATCAAAATGTAGTTTATCTATACTTTGGTAAGATTTTTTTAGTGCCTCATTGTATGTGTTTCCATAACTTGTCATAGCTAATACACGACCTCCAGAAGTTACTACCTTTCCATTTTCCAGTTTCGCTCCTGCGTGAAATGGTATTGAATCTACAACATTTTCCAGTCCTGTAATTTCTTTACCCTTTTCATAAGCTACAGGATAACCACCAGAAACCAACATAACTGTTGTTGCTGCACGTTCGTCAATTTCTATGTCAATTTTATCCAGCTTTTGGTCTGCAATGGCTTTTAAAACTTCAACAAAATCATTTTTTAATCGAGGTAACACAACTTCTGTTTCAGGATCACCCATTCTAACATTGTACTCTATTACTTTAGGGTCGTCTCCAACTTTTATCAATCCTATGAACACGAATCCTTTGTATGGTAAATTATCTTTTTGAAAACCTGAAATTGTTGGTTTTACAACACGCTCTTCAATTTTATTAAGGAACTCTTCTGTGGCAAATGGAACAGGGGAGACAGCTCCCATTCCGCCAGTATTCAATCCTGTATCGCCTTCACCTATTCGCTTATAGTCTTTTGCTGTAGGTAAAATTTTGTAGTTTTTACCATCAGATAACACAAAACAACTTAACTCAATACCATCTAAAAATTCTTCAATGACTACCTTTGAACTAGCTGATCCAAATTTAGCATCAACTAACATCTCTTTTAGTTCTGATTTGGCTTCATTTAAATCCTTCAGAATTAAAACCCCTTTTCCAGCTGCTAAACCATCTGCTTTTAAAACATAAGGAGGGTTTAGGGATTCTAAAAAAGCATAACCTTCTTCAACAGTATCCTTAGTGAAGCTTTGGTATGC
>CBDUPT010000370.1:0-1959 GCA_965369165.1 uncultured Flavobacteriales bacterium
CTAATAAGGAGTTTAACTTATAGTCTGCAATACAAAAGCGACTGTCATTTTTTGTTTCTTCATCAGGAATAGCTATGACTTTCATTAGGGCAGCTTTTCCAGCTAAAACACCATGAAATGAATCTTCTATCACTAAACAATCTGTAGGTTTAACACCAAGTTGTTGGGCTGTTTTAATGAAAATTTCAGGGTGTGGTTTTCCAAGAGCTAAATTCTCAGCAGAGTTAACTACTTCAAAACTCTCTTTTAAGTTTAGTTTTGTTAAAACAACATTAATTAAAGTGGATGTTGATGATGATGCTAAAGCTACTTTGTAACCTTTGTTTTTAAAGAAGTTAATGGATTGTGAAACACCATCCATAGCTAAACCCTTTTCTAAAATAAGTTCTCTTACTTTTTGAGATATATGTTGATCTACTTCTTCAACGCTTTTATTATCCCAAGGTTGTTCTTTATACCAGTATTCAACAACTTCAATTAATCGCATACCTTGAGTTATTCTACACTTATCTTGGCTAAAATCAAATCCCACTTGATTAAAACAATGAATTAAAGCTTCTCGCCACAAAGGTTCAGAGTTAATAATAACTCCGTCCATATCGTATATAACCGCCTTGCTTGAGTTCATAAAGTTTTAAAGTTGAAAGTAAAAGTTTTATATTCATAATTCATCATTCAACATTTTGCATTTTTAGGAATTCATCATACTTTTTAATAATTGCAGAGAACATTAAGTCTCCCATTAGTTTGTAACCTTTTCCTGTTAAGTGAATTTTATCTTTTTTAGCATAACCATGGTTTGCCCATGTTTTAATAGAACCTAAACCACCCATTACATGATACATGTCCCACATGCCACCTTTGTGTTTTTTAGCTAACCTTATCATAGCATCTCTAGCAGCTTCAACTCTTTTATTAGGGTAACGTCTTTTGTAGTAGCTGTCGTTATTAGTTACAAATAAAAAGTCTGCATCAGGATTAACTGATTTTATCCATTCTATTAACTTATCATAATTATCTTCGTAACAGTCTGCACAAAAATCAGGATCATATGCATCGTTAATACCAATACAGAATATTACCAAATCTGGTGGTATTGCTTGTAAATGCTGACTAAACATTTCACACCTTAAATAACTTCTTGTACTTGCTCCGTTTACTCCAATAGAGTTATAAACGATACCAGGATCATCATTATCTAAACTAACACCATATAAATTGAATTGAGAAGGAATAGTGTCTTCTCTGTAAATGTTTATGGTAAATGAATCAATATGGTGATCAAAAACAAACTCTGTATATCCAATTTCTTTATTTACTCTAATTAAAGAACAGGTGTCAGTTGTAACTTCCATACAGTAATTTGTAGAATCTACATCATGAAATATTTTAATGCTGTTAAAGTCATAGTATGGTGTGTCATCACCTCTGAAATAAAACCTTAAGTCGGCTGTACTATCTTTAGTTGTTGCAGTAATACCTGACACACCCCATTTTGAGTGATGTTTCATTACTGAATTTCTAAAACCTTCCCACTCAGCATCAGTTTTCATTCTGTAGTAATACGGATTGTTTGTATGAGCAACTCTATATGGAAACAAGAAACCTCTACCACCATTAAGGTTAGGCGAAAATTGTTGAAAGTTGGTACGCATTTTATTAGACCATATATCTGCTTGAATATGAGACCCACCAATTTGCATTACATTTATTTTTCCTTCTCCATTAAAAATTAGATTGTCTAGTTTCCCGAAAAAAGAATCAAAGTTGCTGCTATCATTATAAAAATGAATATAACTAGAGTCGGAAACAACAAAGCTATGCTCCGGCAATAAATGAGGGTTATGTTGAGCTTTTAAACCCAGCCCCATTATTAACAATATTGAAAAACTAATATATTTATTGAATACTGTCATTTATAACTTTCTCTGTTTTTTTAGGTTCAATTTTTTCTTCTTC
>CBDUPT010000371.1:0-1865 GCA_965369165.1 uncultured Flavobacteriales bacterium
TTACAGCAGTAGCATTGTTCTTTGCCGATCCAATTGCACAAGATTTGGCTTACCATCGTTTTTCAGATTGTAGAGAAATGCTGGGAATACCACATTTTATGGATGTGTTAAGTAATTTGCCCTTTGTGATAATTGGTGTGATGGGTTTTAAATTAGTAGGTAAAGCTTACAAAAAACAGCCAATGGCTTATTTTATCATGACCTTCATTTTGTTTGTAGGCGTATTATTGACTGGCTTGGGTTCAGCGTTTTACCATTATGCACCAAATAACTTTACTTTAATATTTGATAGATTACCCATGACCTTAGTTTTTAATGCCTTGTTTGCTACCGTAATTTATGATTATGTTGACAGAAGGGCAGGAGCAATTGTTTTTTATGGCTTGTTAATGGCTGGTGTTTACAGTATTTTGTATTGGTATTATACCGAGCTAATGGGAGTGGGAGACTTACGAATGTATGCTTTTATACAATTCTTTCCAGTAGTGGCAGTACCATTAATTTTAATTTTTTATAAGAATACCCAGCTTTATACGAAGTTGTTGATATATGCTTTTGTGGCTTATGCCATTGCTAAGTTGTGCGAACATTTTGATGCAGTAATATTTAGCTATTTAAAAGTAATAAGCGGACATACCATTAAACATTTGTTTTCTGCTTTGGCAGTTTGGTTTATTTATAAGATATATAGGAAACAGATTGTTAATTAGCTACTAACAACTAGTATAAAAAACCAAATAACCACACGGGGATAATATTGTCAAAACCAATTTCAATTTGATCTTTAGCGATGTAAGCATTTTTTAGAGCTACAATTTGTTTTTTTGTTTTACTTTTTCCTCCAACTTCTATGGTATATTTTTCGTTTACCAAAAAATCTCCATTTTCTGGCAAGTGTATAGGGTATAAATCTTTTAATTGATTTAAAACAAAAGTTTCTCTAACATTACCAATATTGATGTTTTCTTTGGCTAAACTATAAAGTAAAGCAGTGTTATTTAAGTATAATTTCTCTGGTTTTGTTAATACTCCAATACCTTTTGTTTTTTTGTAAAGTTCGTTAACCAAACCAGCTTTTTCTAACATTTTTAAAGCAGCAACTAAGCTGTTTCTAGATAGGCCAATCAGCTGACTTAATTTAGTTATGTTTGGAGTAAATGGTGCACTCGTAGCAACAGACTTTAGCAGTTTTTTTAACTTTATAATGGTTTCATAATTTAAATTTTCTACTGCATTAATATCGGTTTCTATGATTAGGCTAATGGTATTTAATAGTTTTTGATTAAACAACTCTTCATTTTCTTTATAATATGGGTAAACACCAATTTTTAAATATTTTTCAAATAATGGAAGAGGTTTTACTATACTTAATACCTCTTGGGCAATAATATTATGGTTGTTTAACAACTCTGTTAGTGTATAATTAGAAAACTGATGTTTAGTTTCAAACTCTATAAACTCTCTAAACGATAATTCTTTTAGGTTGTAACTTATTGCTCTCCTGCTCAAATCAGATTCTGACTTATAAATTTCTAACACTGAAGAAGAGGTGAATATTACAGATAACGTAGGAAAGTTATCGTAAATTAATTTTAGTTCTCTCGACCAATTAGGGTATTTATGAACCTCATCTAATAATAAGTGTGTTCCACCGTGTTGTTCAAATTGCTTAGCGAGTTCATACAATTTATTTTCATAAAAGTAAATGTGGTCTAAGCTTATATAAAGTGTTTTTTTATCAGTTAGTAGCTCTTTAGCTATTTGTAGTAAAAGTGTTGTCTTTCCTGCTCCTCTAGCTCCTTTTATGGCAATTAAACGGTTGTTTATATCTATAGTATGAAATAAATACATTTTAAAATTGGTGC
>CBDUPT010000372.1:0-1793 GCA_965369165.1 uncultured Flavobacteriales bacterium
AAATACCACAAATATTTGCTCAAAATATTAACCCTCCTTTTATTCCAAATGACAATCCTCAAACTGTTGAAGGAATTGCGTTAGGTAGGAGATTATTTTACGACCCCATTCTATCCTCAGATAGCAGTCAAGCTTGTGCTACTTGTCATATGCCATTTGATGCTTTTACTGATAACAACCAATTTAGCACAGGAGTAACGGGAGCTATAGGTACACGAAACTCAATGGTAATATTTAATGCTGCATGGAATTGGAATAATAAATTCTTTTGGGATGGTAGAGCTAATAGTATTGAACATCAAGCTTTCGGACCTGTAGTAAATCCTATAGAGATGAATAATACTTGGCCAAATGCTGTATCTTCACTTCAAAATCACCCAACATATCCTAGCTTGTTTCAAGATGCATTTGGTACTTCAACTATAGATTCTATTCTAGTAACTAAAGCACTTGCTCAATTTGAACGCACATTAATTTCTGCTAACTCAAAATTTGATCAATTTTTATTAGGACAAGTTGCCTTAACTGCTTCTGAGTTAAATGGTTTTAATCTTTTTATGGATGAAAATGGTGGAGATTGTTTCCATTGTCATGGAAATGCTGCCAACCCTTTATGGACTGACAATGCATTTCATAATAATGGATTAGATGCTACATTCACAGACAATGGCTTAGGAGCTGTTACTGGAAACCCTAATGATAACGGGAAATTTAAAACGCCTTCTTTAAGAAATTTATTCTTTTCTGCTCCATACATGCATGATGGTAGATTTGCTACTATTGATGAAGTAATAGATCACTATAGTGAAGGACTTGTTGCTTCATCTACAATTGACCCATTAATGAAAAATCTTTCACAAGGAGGTGTACAATTAACTCCAAGTGAAAAAGCTGACTTAAAAGCATTTTTAATGACACTTAACGACCCTAATTTTGTTCAAAACCAAGATTTTCAATCTCCCTTTTAATAAAAATGAATCGAAACATAAAGTTGATTTGGGATTTTAATGGTGAGGATGGTTTAAAAACAGCTGAACACCATGTTATCCATCTAAAAGAGTTTGATATAAAAGAAAATACAAATGCATTAGGTTTTGGTGTAGAAACAATTAACCCATTGCACAGTATTGCCTTCATGATTGTTAAAGAGAGTATTGTTTTTACTGTTAGAGATGCTCTCTTACCTCATAGAGCTGAAATAGCAGAATAAATTGAATAACGCCTTCAAAATAAAACTTCACAATCATTGTATTGACATAGTTGAACAACAATTAGCTGGTATTATTGATGCACTAAAAGATGCCCAAGATGGAGCTAATAATGAAACTAAAAGTAGTGCTGGTGATAAACATGAAACAGGTCGAGCAATGGCACAGTTGGAAACTGAAAAATTAACTGTTCAACTTACTGAAGCTAACAAATTAAAAACTCTTTTTCAAAAAATAGATAACACTCAAAAATTTGAGACTATAGTAACTGGCAGCCTTATTAAAACAAATAAAGGGTTATTTTATTTAACCGTAGGTTTAGGAAAAGTTATAATAGAAGCCAAAACTGTTTTTGTAATTTCTACTGCCTCTCCTATTGGTAAACTTTTACTCAATAAAAAAGAGAAGGAAACCTTCTCTTTTAATAATATCAACTATTTAATTGAAAGGATAAGCTAAACTTCTTCTCCCCCTTGTGTTTCTACCATATTATGGTACACATTCTGAACAGCATCATCTTCTTCAATCTTTTCTAACAATTTATGCACATCCGCTGCTTGTTCAGGAGTTAGTGTGGTCATTTGT
>CBDUPT010000373.1:0-1735 GCA_965369165.1 uncultured Flavobacteriales bacterium
GAAAATCTATTCAATTTAATTTCTTTAAAACAGGTATTGAAAGTGGTTATGAGAATAAGGATTTATCTTTGTTGAGGTTTTATAATTATTCCATTGAGAAGGTTCGATAATGTTTGATAGTGATAATAAAGATAGCTTAGAGATAGATATTTCTATTCTTGAAAAGGATGGTAAAACTGAGTTTTCAGAAAAAATTAGAATTCATAAAGAAAAAACTTCAAAGGCTTTTCAAGATTTAATGATAAATATTAAAACTGAAGCTTCGGAAACACAAGAAGCATCAAAGATATTTTTTAAATATGTTAAAGAAGGAAATGTAACTAAGGAAGAAGAAGAGGAGTTAAAAACTCAAGTATATGATTTACTAAAAGTTTTAGGAATTGGTGTTCCCTTTGCTCTAATTCCTGGAGCAAGCCTCTTAATGCCTTTTCTTATAAAAATTGCTTCTAAAAAAGGAATTGATTTATTACCTACAGCCTTTAACGATAAGAAAGAAGACAAATCTTAATTGTACCGTTCATATAGGAATTCAAGCCTTTGATAGAATTCAAATATAAATGTAATTTAAAAGTTGTAAATTGCAGACACTAACTAAAAAGAATCAAACATGATTAAGAAATTACTATTATTAGCATTTATATTTACTCAGGTATTTAATTCGTATGCTCAATTAAATTTAAATCTAATAGGTCAATTACCTTCAACTCATGGTAACTTAAGTGATATTTGGGGTTATGTTGATGTTACAGGGAAAGAATATGCATTAGTTGGTACCAATGTTGGGACATCTATTGTTGATATTTCTACTCCTTCAAATCCAGTTGAAGTGTTTTTTAGCCCTGGTGCTCAATCAATATGGAGAGATTTAAAAGTTTGGAATAAACATGCTTATATCACCAATGAAGCTAATAATGGGTTGAAAATTATTGATATGTCTAATTTACCTGGACCAATTACCTCTGGAGATGTCTATCAATTTACTGGTTCAACTTATAATTTTAGCTCTGCCCATGATATATATATAGATGAAAACGGTTATGCCTACATTATGGGAGCTGATAATGGTGTAGGGGGGGCAATAATTTTAGATCTAAATGTAGATCCGAAAAACCCAGTTGAAGTTGGTAGGTACAATGATTTTTATTTACATGATGGAATGGTGAGAGGTGATACTCTTTGGGGAGGAGCAATTAATGATGGATTTTTTGTAGCAGTTGATGTTAGTAATAAGGCTGTTCCAGTTACAATGGCAACCCATAACACACCAAACAACTTTACACACAATTGTTGGATATCAGATGATGGAGATTATTTATACACTACTGATGAAAAAAGTAATGCATTTATTGCCTCTTATGATGTTAGTAATTTAGCAAATATTAGTGAGTTAGATAGAATTCAATCAAGCCCAGGAGATTTGGTAATACCTCATAATGTATTTGTACTTGGAGATTATTTAGTTACATCATACTATCGTGATGGTGTAACAATACATGATGCTTCAAACCCTAACATATTGGTTGAAGTGGGTAATTATGATACTTCGCCTGCATTCAATGGTGATGGGTTTAATGGTTGTTGGGGAGTTTACCCTTACTTACCATCTGGACTTATTATTGCTAGTGATATTGAAAATGGATTGTACGTATTAGGTCCAACTTATTCACCAGCATCATATTTAGCGGGTAATGTAACAGATACTGTAACTACAAACCCAATAGATGCAGTTCAAATT
>CBDUPT010000374.1:0-1713 GCA_965369165.1 uncultured Flavobacteriales bacterium
AAATAATTTAGGTGTTGTTGCATTAGATTTTAAAGGAGAAGCTGGAATAGCAACGGCTTTAGGTCATGCACCAGCAGTTGCATTAAGTTGTCCTAAAGATGGTAGTAAAATGGCAATAGCGGAAGCATTAACCAACCTTATTTGGGCTCCTTTAGCTGATGGAATAAAATCAGTTTCGTTAAGTGCTAATTGGATGTGGCCTTGTAAAAACGAAGGGGAAGATGCTCGTTTATACGATGCTGTTGAAGCTGTTAGTGATTTTGCTTGCGATTTAGGAATCAATATTCCAACAGGAAAAGATTCTTTATCAATGGTTCAGAAATACAATGATGAAAAAGTTTATTCGCCAGGTACTGTAATTATTACTGCTTCTGGAGAAGTGAATGATGTTAGAAAAGTAGTAGAGCCTGTATTAGTGAATGATGAAAATACAAGTTTAGTGTTGGTAGATTTCTCTAAAGACAAGTTTGAATTAGGAGGTTCAACATTTGCTCAAGTAATCAATAAGGTAGGAGATGCTACTCCAACAATTAGCGATAATGAATATTTTGTAAATGCTTTTAATGCGGTACAAAATTTAATTAATCAAGGACTGGTTTTAGCTGGACACGATGTTTCTGCGGGTGGTTTAATTACTACTTTATTAGAAATGAATTTTGCAAATACTAAAGGTGGTTTAAATGTGAACTTTGGTTCTTTAGATGAAAAAGACTTAGTTAAAATCTTGTTCTCAGAGATATCAGCTGTAGTTATTCAAGTTAAAGACAGCTCTAAAGTACTTTCTGAATTAGGTAAAAAAGGAGTTCATGGACATGTAATTGGAGCACCAACTGCTGAAAGAACAATTGCAATTAAGAACCACGGAGCAGAGTTAAATTTTGATATTGATGAGATGAGAGATGTTTGGTATAAAACATCTTACTTATTAGATAAAAAACAATCAACAGAAACATTAGCTTCTGAGCGTTTTGAGACTTATAAAAAGAATATTTTAAACTATAAATTTCCAGAAGGGTTTACAGGTAAATTAAGCGATTATGCTGTTGAGCATGGCCGTAAAAATAAAACTGGAGTTAAAGCAGCTATCATTAGAGAGAAAGGTGTAAATGGAGATAGAGAAATGGCTTACTCTTTATTTTTAGCTGGTTTTGATGTGAAAGATGTTCACATGACTGATTTAATTGCTGGTAGAGAAGATTTATCTGATGTGAATATGATTGTTTTTGTTGGAGGTTTTTCTAATTCAGATGTTTTAGGTTCTGCTAAAGGTTGGGCCGGAGCATTCTTATACAATCCAAAAGCTAAAGAAGCGTTAGATAATTTTTATGCACGACCAGATACTTTAAGTTTAGGTGTTTGTAATGGTTGTCAGTTAATGATGGAGTTAGGTTTGGTAAAATCTAAAGGAGAAACGCAACCAATGCACCATAACAAATCACATAAATTTGAATCAGGTTATTTAAATGTTGAGGTTCCAGAAAATAATTCTATCATGCTAAATTCATTAGCTGGGAGTAAATTAGGTATCTGGGTTGCTCACGGTGAAGGTCGTTTCTTATTTGAAGGCGAGGAAGAAGAGTATAACATTACAATGAAGTATGTAGATAGTTCTTATCCAGCTAATCCAAATGCATCAGAATACAATGCAGCAGGATTATGTTCTGATGATGGAAGACATTTAGCAATGATGCCTCATTTAGAGCGTATTATTTT
>CBDUPT010000375.1:0-1608 GCA_965369165.1 uncultured Flavobacteriales bacterium
CTTTTTCTATAATAAATGCTGATAAATTTTCATCATCATCAATCTTAGCAAAAACAGTAAATATGTTAGCAAAGCCCGCATTGGTAATCCACATTTTTTGACCATTAATGATATAATGCTTGCCATCTGAAGATAAAGTAGCTTTAGTTTTCCCTGAATTAGCATCAGAACCAGAATTTGGTTCAGTTAAACAATAAGACGCTTTCCACTCTCCACTAGCTAACTTTGGAATGTATTTTTTCCTTTGTTCATCTGTACCGTAATATAATATTGGTAAAGTACCTATTCCTGTATGTGCTGAAATTGATACTGCAAAAGAATGAGAACCACCTAAGACTTCTGTAGTTAACATACTCGTCACAAAATTTTTACCAAAACCTCCTAAATCTTCAGGAATAGAAATACCCAACATTCCTAACTCACCAGCTTTATCTAATAACGAAACTGTTAATCCTTCCTCCATACTATCAATCCTATCCAAATTTGGATTAATTTCTTGATCAATAAAATCATGACAAGTTTGAGCAATCATTTTTTGCTCTTCATCAAATTCTTCTGGGATAAAAACATTTTTTGGATCTGTTTCTTTTATTAAAAACTCTCCACCTTTAATTGCTTTGTTTTTGTTTTCCATGATTATATATTTTTAGTTCTAATTTATCTTTAATTACACACCCCTAATTTTGTAGCCACTCTAAAGTCGTGGACAAAAATTTCCCCTCTCAAGAGGGGAGCCTCTTATTTCAAAAATTCAAAAATCCCTGCAGCTCCTTGCCCAGTTCCTACACACATGGTTACCATTCCATATTTCTGTTTTCTTCTTCTCATTTCATTAAATAGTTGAACAGATAATTTCGCTCCTGTACAACCTAATGGGTGTCCTAAAGCTATTGCTCCTCCATTAACATTTACGATATCTGGATTTAAGTTTAATTCATTTATTACTGCAACAGATTGAGATGCAAATGCTTCATTTAGTTCAATCAATTCAATATCATTTAAACTCATTCCTGCACGCTTTAAAACTGCAGGAATTGCTTTTACTGGACCTATTCCCATAATTCTTGGTTCTACTCCAACAACTTGATAATTTACTAAACGAGCAATTGGTTCTAACCCTAGCTCTTTAACTCGTTTTTCACTCATTACCATTACAAATGAAGCTCCATCTGATGTTTGAGATGAATTACCAGCTGTTACACTTCCACCTTGAGCAAAAACTGGTTTCAATTTAGCTAAGGCTTCTATATTCGTTCCTTTTCTAGGACCTTCATCCGTATCAACTGTGTAAGTTCTAGTTTCTCGTTTATTGTTATCATTAACAAAAATTTCTTCAACCTCTATTGGTAAAATATCATCTTTAAAACGACCATTTTCAATTGCATCTAATGCTTTTAATTGCGACTGTAATGCAAATTCATCTTGAGTTTCTCGTGAAATATTATACTGTTTTGCCACTGCTTCAGCAGTTAATCCCATCCCCCAATACCAATCAGGATTATGTTTTGCTACATCTGCATTTGGAACAATTCTCCACCCCCCAAAAGGTATCGGGCTCATTGTTTCTACACCACCGGCAATAATACAATCAGCCAACCCTGCATTTAT
>CBDUPT010000376.1:0-1590 GCA_965369165.1 uncultured Flavobacteriales bacterium
TAAAACCGAATCATTTACCTTACCTAATGGGTTAAAAGTATTTGTGGTTGAAAATCATAAGTTACCAAAAGTATCATATTCATTATCATTAGATATAGATCCAATCTCTGAAGGGGATATGGCTGGATATATAGATGCTGCTGGACAATTAATGGAAAGAGGAACAAGTAATAGAACTAAAGAACAATTAGATAAAGAAATTGACTTTATAGGAGCTACACTTAGTTCATACTCAACGGGAGTTTATGCTTCGTCATTAAAAAAGCATCAAGACAAATTATTAACTTTAATGGCTGATGTTTTATTGAATGCTGATTTTAAACAAGAAGAGTTAGATAAAATAAAAAAACAAACAATTTCTGGAATTGCTTCTTCAAAAGATAGTCCAGATGCAATTGCTGATAATGCGCGTCATGCTTTAGTTTACGGTAAAAATCACCCTTATGGTGAAATTGCTACAGAAGAAACGGTAGAAGCAATTACTTTGGAGAAATGTAAAGAGTATTATTCTACTTACTTTAAACCTAATGTAGCTTATTTAGCTGTGGTTGGAGATGTAACAGTTGCTGAAGTTAAACCTTTAGTAGAAAAGTATTTTGCTGCATGGGAAAAAGGTGATGTGCCAATAAATAAGTATAGAACTCCTGTTGCACCAAAAGAAACTAAAGTTGCTTTTGTACATAAAGAAGGAGCTGTTCAATCAGTAATTAACATTACTTACCCATTAAGTTTAAAGCCAGGTAGTCCTGATGCGATTAAAGCTAGATTAATGAATTCTATTTTAGGTGGTGGCTCAACTGCTAGGTTGTTTATGAATTTAAGAGAAGGACATGGTTATACTTATGGAGCTTACTCATCTTTAAATTCAGATAAACTGGTTGGTAGTTTTAATGCTACTGCTAAAGTTAGAAATGAAGTTACAGATAGTTCTATCACACAATTTATGGTTGAGTTAAATAGAATGATTGATGAAAAAGTATCTGAAGAAGATTTACAAAATGTAAAGAATTACATTACAGGAACTTTTGCTTATACACTTCAAGATCCACAAACAATTGCTCGTTTTGCTGTAAATACAGCAAAGTATAACTTGCCAGCAGATTATTATAATAACTACTTGAAAAATGTAGCAGCTGTTACTGTTGATGATATACAAGCAATGGCTAAAAAATACATTAAGCCAGATAACGCAATTGTTTTAGTTGTAGGAGATAAAGCTGAAGCAGATAAGTTGAAAGGATTTGCCGCTAGTAAAGAAGTAGATTTTTATGACACTTATGGTAATGATTATGTTGAGCCTTTAAAACCAGCTCCAGCAGGTATTACTGCTACTACAGTTTTAGATAAAGCTCTTGAAGCAAAGTATGGAATGGCTCCTGGTAAAAAATTATCTAAAACTTTAAAGAAAATAAAGGATGTAACCGTTAAAATGTCAGCAACTATTCAAGGTCAATCAATTAGTGTGACTCGTTATTCGAAAGCACCTAATAAATCTGCTATGACCATGAATATGGGGCCTATGGTTATTCAAAAACAAACTTTTAATGGTACTTCAGGTAAAACTAGTGGTATGCAAGGAAGTAAAGATTT